>NZ_JBFBEA010000035.1:0-79755 GCF_040683495.1 Streptomyces sp. NPDC093544
CCGGGGGTCACCAGGCGGCCTGCCGCCGACACCACCGCAGTGGCCCCCGGCTCCGTGCCGGGCACACCGACCGCGCTCACCCGGCCGCCGCTTCGCTCTTCCTCCGGAAGCCGAACACTCCGCTGCGCTCCGTTTCGCGCGTCCCCGCGCGAATTGCCAGCCTCCGGCTGGGGTTTATGAATTGCGGCCTCCGGCCTTAATTCATAAACTGCGTTCCTCCGGAACGGAAAAGCGGTGTGAATTTACGGAGTTGGGGTTTTATGTTGAGGCGATGTCAGGTGTTTGGCGGGAATTCCATTCCCTTTTGAAGGCATTTCAGGGAATCTCCGATTCCCTGAAATGTGAGAATAACTGAATTGGTATTCCGTGGAGAAAGGTAACCCACGCAATACCGGGGTGGGTTGGGCCCTCCGGGCCCAACCCACCCCGGCAGACAGCGCCATGACGGAGAGTCAGAACGCCCCTGAAGGGGCTGTGGCTCCCTCCGGGCACCAGCACCGCCCCGAGGCTCCCGCAGCACCCCCAACAGCCAGCACGAGGCTGGGCCATGTCGACGGCGCTTCTTCTTGGCCTCGGTCAGCTTGCGCAGGGTGCCCATCCAGGTGCTCATGAAGCCGGCCGCCCCGCTCTCGTCCCCCCGGATACGAAAGATGCCCGGGCCGGCCGCGAGCTGCTCTATGAGCGCCTCGTACAGCTCGTCCATCAGCGGACTGAGGCACGCCAGGACTCGGCGCTCCTCGTGCCATACCCGGTGTGGAGGCCGAGGACCGGGTGCGGGTGCTGGGCTGGCGGTCGAGGTGGAGGTGTGGGACCGGGCGAGCGTCGCCCTATGGCGCGGGATGCGGCGGGTCCCCTGCAAGGCCGCTCATGGAGGGTGTCTCGTCCGTCGAAGGCACGTCTGAGGACGTGAGATCGTAGCGAACTCGTAGTAGGCCAATCGGCTCGAACCAGCGGCCGTAGGAGGGGGCAGAGTCCACTTCGACCACGACGGTCAGCTCGACCCGCGCAACGTCCTGGAGGCGCCGTCTCCTCCACCCTGAGCGGAAAGCTTTTCGTGCCCATGGATGATCGGCGTTTGCGGGGGTGAGTAGCGCGCCTAGTTCCCTTCCGGCTGCTTCCTCCACAGGATTGGTCCGGCCGACCCAGCGGAAGCGTCCCGCCGAGTCGAAGCGGCCGAGCAGCACGGTGTCGGGAGAGCTGGCGAGTCCCGTGACTGCGCCGACGATCGCGGTGTTGCGGCGCCTCAGGGCCGCCAGGTTCTGCAGGGCGAGACGGTGGGCCGGCGCGTCGAGACCGCTGCGGGTGAGACTCTCCAGGGCGTCAAGTCCTCGTTGTCGGTCCTCGTCCCATCCCATGACCACCATCGTCCATGCCGCGTACACCCGCGCCATGTCCGGCATATCTCGGTTGTGGGCGATCCTGGCAAGGGCGGTCACTAGCTTTTTTCGTTCCCACAACTCTTTGAGCGCCATGGATCTCGCCCCTTCACCCACCGGACCGGCACTGGTGTCGATGGGCAGGTCGACGACTATGTCGACGCGGAGCTGGTGGGGAGCAGCCGCCACCTCGGCCATGGCCAGCTCGGCACGGGGATCCTCCAACGCGAGGAGTACGTACAAGGCATCAATGCGGTCCTCCCCCTGCGCCCCGCCCAGCAGCGCTGTATCCGTCAGTTGCTCCATGGCGGCATCCACGAACTGGGATGCGACACGAGTGCCCAATATGTGCTGCCTCACGATGAACGAGCGCGCTTTGGTACCTCCGCGCACAGTCAGCCGACGGAGGAAACGGTCGAGTTCCACCCCCGTTTCCCGTGCTCGGTCCAGGACGAATCCTGCATACGAGTCGCCCAATGTCGGCGCCTCCCAGGGCATACCGGGGCCGAATAGTCTCCCGAGGCGGAGCAGCGGACCGGTGTTGAGAATGGCAAGGGCTTGATTTCGCAGAACGGCGGGGTCGCGTGCGAGACTCCGGACAGCGAGGAACTCAGCCAGTGTTTGGTGAATGAACTCCCATTTGCCAGCCCTCTCGACAAGAAGCCCGGTACTCCGCAAGGAGTCCCGCACCACTACGCGCCACACCGTTTCCGGCACCGCGGGCGGGCATTGTCCCAAGTTCGCGGGGAGAGGCTCGGGTTCGGCGGAAACAGCGTTCGATGCCAGCAGTTCAACGATCTTCTGGGTCTCTTCCACCACATGCTCGGAGAGGTTCTCTCCGTAGAGGTTCAACGCTGCTTCGATCCGTTGCCGCAGTCCCGAGTGGAACTGGCGCTCCCAGAGTAGGTCTGTGAACCGCCCGTACAGGTCGCTGCGTCCGCCGACGGGCTCCTCCGTCTGGTCATGCGGCTGGAACAGATAGCAGAGCATGGTGGCCATCAGGGGGGTGCGGGCCAGTGTGGCGTGCCCCGATCGGAATACCGAGCGAGCCAGGCCGGCAGACTTGCCTGCGGGGTCGGCCGCGCCCTGGGCCGAGAACCACGCGTGCGTGAAGGCGTTGAAGCTCTTCCTGTCGAATGGCTGCAGTTCGAACCGCGGCACACCGTTCCCCAGGACCTCAAACTCGGCCTCGGGAAGAGGGCGGCTCGCCACCACGGCAACACAGGCCGGATCCGCGCCTTGCAGCGGGCCGCTGAGGATCTCCAGCACCCGCTTGCGCTGGCCCGGATCGATGATCTCGTCCAGACCGTCGACCAGCAGGAGCCATCGCGCGTGGGGTCCGGGTCGGCCGACGAAGAGTTCATGGGCCCCGGCGAGTGGACCCAGTTCCTCAACGACGTACTGGGCGACTGAATGCCACAGCGGCCGGGAACCGGTCAACGCCCACGCGGGCAGCAGCACGGGGACCGGGGAACCGGGCCTGGCATCCTCCAGGCCGGCCCTCAACACCTGACGCAGGAGGCTCGACTTTCCGCCGCCGGGCCCCGCTACGAGAACACAGCTCCCGCCGTGCAGTACATCGACGGGGTCCCACGGAGAACCGTCCGCGGGCGCCGAGAACCCCTTGATAGCCCCTGCTCCGCCGGGAGACGCCCTGATGACGATCTGCGGTTGGTAGACGTCAGTGAGGCTCGGTGTTGTCCACCTCCTGGTCCCGGGGTTGGGGTGGTGGAAGGCGGCTTCGCCTGCTGCCCGGAGATACACCTCGAGTTGGCCAGCGGCCTTTTCTCCGCCCATGCGCCCCGTTTTCGCGGCGGCCGCCCTGGCACGTAGTAACTCGAAGTGCTTGCGCCCCATGAGGCCTTTCCCCCCTTTCTGTGCGGCCCGTTCCAGTAAGTAGGAGACCAGCCAGCGGAACGATTCAGTATCGCCCGGCACGGTTTTCCCGCCGAACCAGTCGCTCAAGGAAGCCTTGTTGAGGAGTGTGTCGCCTTTCGAGGAAAGGCCCAGCTGTATCAGGCTCGCAGCCTTCGGATTGCCGGCTCGACGGCGTATTTCGGTCAGTGCCTCGAAGAACTGCACTTCCTCGTCCGAGAGTCCGGCGTGCTCCTCGCCGGAGGCTCCGTCAGTCATCCTCGCGCCTCCCCTGTAGGCCCCGCCCTCCACCGTTTCCGGAGTTCGGAGCGAACCGCCAGCGAACCACTCGCCTGGCGTCCCCGACCAGCTACGTACCCGTCAACAGCCCAGTCGTACACCGCACCGACCGCCGCCTGACCTGCCTCCTCGGCTCCTCAGCCGTGCCAGCCCGGCACGGCGCGAGTCCGGGAGCACCCCAGGTGTACGCACCGCGCACAAACACGTCCCTCCCCACCGCCGCAGGGACCCACCTCGTCGTACCGGCCAGATCAGTCGTCGCACCCGCCCGGGTCTTCCGGGGAGACGACAAGAACCCTCCAGCCGTCTTCGCGGACGGATTCCGCATTCCCTCCATCTGCGCGAACGTAGACCTCAAGTCGTACGGATTGCGCAATACGCGTTCCCCTTGGGTCGGATATTCCAAAAAGGAGAACCAGGCGGCCATGTTCCCGCAGACGGCGCGAGGCAGCACCTGGGTGTACGAAGTAGACCGGCCCGGAACAGGAATCGACGTAAACCGGGCCTTGGGCTACGGATATCTCTTCCGTAACGAACGCGAAGTGATATTCCTCCACGACATGCCGCCGTCCCGGATCAGGCGCGCCGTGTGGTGGTCCTGGGGAATCCCCACAAGTCACGTCGTCGACAATCCCCACTATGTCCGCACGACAGGCGCCCGTGAGTCCTTCCCACCCAGCCGGACTACCCCTGACCACTGACGGGTTGTCCCTGTACGACCTCGTCGCTGCCGGCGCCGACCTATTCGTCCGCGCACTGGCGTGTCAACCAGTTCCAGTGCGAGATGCCGTAGCCGCTGCCGGAAGCCCAAGACGGTCGGCCTCCGAGTACGGCGTAAGGCGCTCGGGAGCGCAGTAGTTCAGGAAGTCTGCGAGCACGATGCCGTGCGCCGGGGATCGCCGCCTCGCGTCGGCCGAGTCCCGCTACTGACGTCGGCCGCTCCACCACCGGCGCGGCCGATCGGTCTGCGGCTGGCCTACGGCTCCTGGTCGAACGAGACCACCGCTACTACCTGCTGCCGCTGGGCTGGAACCACGACACGGACCCCACCTACGTCATCGACGACGAAACCATCCGGATCGAACTACGCCCCGGCACCCAGCCCCGCCGCTGACCAGGCCGTCCTCGCCCGCATCGTCACCCGGCCCCTGGTCAGCTGACGATCTGGTCACGGCCGTCGACGAGACGGACTTCAGGACCGCGCGGCTTCACGGGCAGATGGCGGGCATACCAACGGAGCAGGTGAGCCGGCGAGTGGTTGCACCGCCAGCAGCGCACTGCACGTACGGGCTGGACGGGGGCGGGTTCTGCGGACGGCTTCGTCAGGTGCGGGTGTCGTGCCGTCTCGTTGATCTGCTCTGCCGCTATGGTTCTGGGCTGCGGCAGGATGCGCACGCCGCGAGCCTGCGTCCGGTACCCCGCACCGGTCATGCACCAGGCGAAGGACACCGGAACCGACTCGGTTCCAGGGACGGTCCCGCACCGTTTCGCCCATGCCCGCGCGTCATCGACTCTGCGGGGCAGCGGGGGCCCTGGAGCGGAGATCGATCCTCATGACCAAGTCCGGTGCCAGCGGCCCCAAGGCCCAGCAGGCGGCCGGCGGCCGCTACACCCAGGTCCGCCGCACGGCACCGTCCTCGCGCAGCGGGAGCACGGTGCAGTTCCTGCTGGAGGACCGGTACGAGCTCGGCACGCTCACGGTGCAGATCGCGGCCGCCTGGGCGCGGCAGGGGATGCTGGTACTGCTGGTGCATGAGTACAAGCCGTACGGGATCAACATGGCGCTGCACTCCCGCCGGGTGAAGGAACGCAAGGCCGCCGAGCGGCGGCGGCAGCAGGCCTGGCCCGGGGGCACCGCAGCACCCTGCTGTGGACGGCCGGCACCGGCCGGAAACAGGGCGGACTGCTGGTCGAACAGCACACCCCATGGTCGACTCCGCCCACCGAACCCAATCTCCTCACCCATGACGACAACCCGCTCCACGACGCACTGCAGTTGGGGCGCCGCCACTTCGACACCGTCGTACTCATGGGCCGCCCGACCTGGCCGCACCGCAAGCTCGTGGACCACTTCGTCGTACTCGCCGCCAGCAACCACCCCCGTCACCGAGACCCTCACCCACGGCGCGGTACCGGAAGAACGCCGAGAACAACCGCTCATCCCCGAACAGAGTGCCGCGCTGCTGCGCGAGCGGCACCTCAACTTCCTCTACCACCGCCCGACCTCATTCCTCGGAATGATCACCGGCAGCCGCGAACTCCCCGCCGCCGAACCTGAACCCGGCTTCGTCCACGCGGTCGAAGCCAACATGGCCGCCGCCGGCATCCCACTCCTGGGACACGTCCACGTCAGCGACCACGACCTGGCCGCACACACACCGCACCCACCATGCAGACCTCGACCCCGGCATCGAACAGGCCGCGAAGACCATCACAGACCACTGGTAGCCAGCCGGGCTGGCGGGTTCTGCTCCATGAACGACGGGTGGCCGCCGGTATCGGGCTCGCCGCGGCCAGTGGCGGCTTCCCGATCGCCGGCGCGTGACCACCGCCCTCGGCTGTGCGGCGCGGGGTGTCCGTACGCCCGTAATCGACTGCCGGAAAAAGATTCCGGCCGACGGGTAAACGCAAGTTCCCGCCAAGGGTGTTCAGCGGTGTTGCAGTCGGCAGGGCATCTGCTGACGTTACGCGGTCGGCAGGGGACGTGATCGGGTATGTGGGAATCGGTGGTGCTCGCGGTACTGGCCGCTACGGTCAGAATCGCCCTCCAGGTGGTGGCCTGGCGGCGAGAGTTGGCCCGTGAACGTGAACGGGGCCGGCTGGTGCTCGCCGCGCTGCGCCTGGCGGGTCACGGTGTCCAGGTGGAGGACCGCCGCCCGGACGGGGGCGTCCTGACCGTGCGGGGCGATGGCCTGGCCGCGTCGAGCGGCCAGGAAGGGGAAGCACGTTGAGCGGTGGGACGGGCAGTGTCCGGGCCGGTGCGCAGGAGCCCGCATCGCGGGGTGGCGACGAGGCAGCGGAGGACGGACGCGTTCCCGTCGACTTCGACGCGTTCTTCACGGCTCATCGTCCGGCCCTGCTGGCCCGGGCGGTGATGCTGTGCGGTAACCGTCAGGACGCGGAGGACGCCGTCCAGGACGCCTTCCTCGCGGCGCTGGAGAACTGGGACCGGATCAGCGGCTACGAGCAGCCCAACGCGTGGGTGAGTCTGGTGATGCGGAGAAAACTGTGGCGCGCGCTGCGTCTGCGCCTCAAGGCTAAGCGCGCGGCGCTGGACGTGGCCCTGCCCCGCCAAGCGCTGGCGGACGAGACGGCGCAGGCCCGGCGGGTGCTGACCGCGATGGCCGCCCTGCCGCCGCGCCAGCGGATGGTGCTGGTCATGTACAGCCTCTGCGCCATGACCCACCAGGAGATCGCCGAGGACCTGAACATCGCGGCCTCCACGGCGCGGGGGAACCTCCGCAAGGGGCGCGACAACCTCCGGCGCATGCTCGACCTCGACCCGGACACCGATCCCCTGGGCGAGGTACCGCTGGTGGGCACCGGCGGCCCCGCGCCCGGAGACCAGCTCGCCGCGGCCCTGAGTACCGCCGAGTCCTGGCTCTGCTCGGCCTTCGAGGAGGACGAACAGGCACCACGGCAGGCCCGGGCCGACCTTGCCGGTCGGCAACGCGAAGGAACGGGGCGCAGGTGACAGGGACGAACCAGGCGGCGACCACGTCGCGCGCCCTGCTCGGCTGCGCCCTGCTGGCCGGAGTCCACCTGCTCGCCGTCGCCGTCCTGGCCACCCAACTCCTGCTGCTCATCGCCATCCTGACCACAGAAATCTGGCAGTTCGCCCTGCTGGGCTCCCTCACCGTGGTCCCCGTCTCCACCCTGGCCTACGGGCTGCTCGCCGCGACATCCGCCGACGTGGCCGAAGGCCCCCGGATCGTGCTGACCCCGCAACAGCAGCCCGAACTGTGGGCTCTGACCCTGCAACTCGCTGGCGAGCTAGACACCGCCGCACCCGCCACGATGCGCCTGGCCGACACCGTCAACGCCTACGCCAGCGAACGCAGCAAGCTTCTGGGCCTGGTCGGAGGCCCCCGCACCCTGGACCTGGGCCTGCCCCTGCTCCTCGGGCTCACCAGGGACGAGCTGCGCGCCGTCCTGTGCCACGAACTGGGGCACTACGCGGGCCGGCACACCCGACTGGCGGCTGTCAGCCACCGCGGCAGCGTCGCCCTGGAACGCACGGTCCGCCTTCTGGAGGTCATGGAGACCGACCAGACCAGCGTCAAACCGCCGGTGCGACTGCTCCTGAAGCTCACCAAGGCGTACAACGGTGCGTACCTGCGCCAGACCTTGGCCGTACGGCGCAGTCAGGAGCTCGAAGCGGACGCCGCGGCGGCCCGGATCGCCGGCGCGCGCACGTTCGCGCAGGCCCTGGGGACAGTGCACGCCCTGGCACCGCTCTGGGACGAGTTCATCGAGAACCGGGCCCGGCCGGAGGGACCATCGGCACCGGCGGCCGGGAAGGGCGGCGCCGGGTCGCTGCCCCGGTTGATGCTTCCCGACGGCGTGTTCCGGGACTTCGCGGACCGGCTCGCCGGTCCGGTGGGCCGGCCCTTCACGGACGGCAGGGGAACCTCGGCACTGAACGTCGTCTCCAAGGACGGGCTCGGCAGTCACCCGCCGCTGGCGGTCCGGCTGGCGGCCCTGTGCCCCGACAGCAGCCCGGACAGCGCCCACCGACCGACCGTGAGCGCACGCCCTCCCGCCGCGGGTCTTCTGCGGGACCTCCCCGAGCTGGCCGAGGCCCTACAGGACGCCATGCGCCCGGTCGGTGGCGCGACCCCCGCACATGCCGACGCCACAGTGTTGAAACCGCCCCAGCTCAACAGGGCGTTCCTGCTGTTCAAAGCCAAGACCATGCTGATCGGAACATTCCTGGTCCTGGCGGCGAGCGCCTTCGTCCACACCGTCATCTCCCCGCCCCGCACCGATCCGCCACCGATCTCCCCACCGCCCAGCGCGCAGACCGTCTGGCCCGAGGCGTCGCTCCCGCCGCGGACCCTTCCGACGTTCACCCTCCCTCCTGTCCCGCCGCCCGGCGGGCTCACCACTCTGCCGCTCCTGCCGTTGAAGTAGACCGGCGCAGGCAGGCCGGAGGCGTCGCCGCCATGGACGGGATCCACGACGCGTCCCAGGTCCGGAGAACCGACGAAATGTGGCTACCGAGGTGACGGAATGCGCGGAGCCGGGTTGTCCCTTGTCATCCAATCCAGGCGTTTGACAGCGAACCCAGCCCTTTCGGCTTCTATGACAGTGAACCTGGTCGTGCGGGGTGAGCGCGCTGGAGGCCGACGGAGACTCAGCCGCCGATGTGGATAGGGGAGGCGCTGCGCGCAATGCTGTCGATGAGCTGGACTGGGTCAGCCTGCCAGTCGGGCGAGGGTCAGTGCGTGCGCGCGGTCGAGGGAGTCGGCAGCAGCGCAAGGGATGTCCGGCTGCACACCGGTGCCCTCCCAGTTCGTGCCGGAGACGGGATTGATGGCGCGGCCGACGGGGACTGTGGCTTCCAGGTGTGGGTGCAGGGTCCAGCCGTTGCACGGGTGTGCGCCGCCGCGGGTGGGCTCGCCGACGACTGTGGCGCGGCCGAGCTGTTGGAGGTCGTACGCCAGCTCTTCGGCGGCGGAGAAGGTGCTGTTGCTGGACAGCACATACAACGGCTTGCTGCCGCCGAAGCGCGCGCCGGGAACGTGCGGCAGGCTCCAGGACTGCTCGGTGCGCTCGCTGCCGCGCCAGTGCATGGTGTTGAGGTGGGTGCGCTCGTCGAGTAGGTAGCTGCAGACGAAGGCGACCGTGTCCGGGTCGCCGCCCCGGTTGGCGCGAAGGTCCACGATCAGCGCCTGGGCGCGGGAGGCCAGGGTGAGCGCGGCACTCAGCGGTTCGGCGGCCCACTCCAGCGGAAACAGCATCGGTGCCAGCTCCACCACGGCGACCCCTCCGTCGAGCAACTGCACCCGGGGCGCACCGCCCAGCGAGGTGTCGAAGTCCCGGCGCATGGCGTCCCGGGTGGCCACCCCCTGCTTCGGGGAGACCGGGTCGGCGTGGTGCTTCAGTCTCAGGTGCCGGTCGCCGTTGACGGACTGCAGGTCCGCGGTGACCACGCGAGCGAGCTCCTCGGCACCCTCGATGTTGTAGGCCCCCTCGGCCAGGCGTCGTTGCAGCAGGCCGGCGAGCTGCTCGGCTATCTCGGGGAAAACGTAGTGCTCGGTCAGCAGCCGGGCTGTCTCGTCGATGACAGGGGCCGGCGCAAGCGTCGTCGGAGTCGTCATGGCAGGGAGTAGAGCACTGCCCTTGCGAAAGCGTCAACGAGATTAGACACTTTCGGTATGCGTGATCAGCCTTCCCACCTGCCACCCCCTGAGGATGTTCTGGAGATCGGTGCGCCCGACCAGTTCGCGGCGCTCGCCCACCCGTTGCGTCAACGGTTGCTCTTCGCCCTGGGCCACCGGCCTGCCACCACCAGCCAGCTCGCGGCGCAGCTCGACGCGAAGAAGGGCAACGTGGCCCACCACCTCAAAGTGCTCCGCGAAGCCGGGCTGGTCCACATCGCCGAGACCCGCCAGGTCCGCGGCGGCATCGAGCAGTACTACCAGCGCACGGCCCGTCACATGGTCGTCGCCGAACCCCAAGCAGCAGGCACCGCCGCGATGCTCGCCGCGGTCGCCCAGGAGCTGGACCGCTCTCCCGCCGAGACCCACCTGACACTGCGCCACCTGCGTCTCAGCCCCGCGAAGGCAAGAGAACTCGGTGAGACCCTCGCCCGACTGGTCGACGAGGCCGAGGAAGATGCAGAGGACCAGCCCCTGCACGGTGTGTTGGTGGCGCTCTATCAGCAGGCCCTGCCGACCAGCACCACCAGTTCCGCCTAGTGGCACCAACCTCACGAGACAGCACACCTGGCTCACACGAGACGAACCGCACTCATTGACATCCAACCCAGTCGCCCCAGATCGGCGCGTTGCAGGCGACTATCTTCGATGTCGAAGGACACTGAGCGCTTCTCGCTGAAGTCTGAGCGCCGGACCGTGCAGAACTGAAGCGGTGACGGTCCGGGGCGTGCTATCCGCCGTTCCGACGCTGCCGATGTGGCTGCAACGGCATCAGGCGGGGCATCCTGGGCTTACCGGCCTTTCCCGCTCGTACTGTCGGACTGGCCGAGGAGGGGGAGCAGCGTGAACTCCGACGACCCGACGGGCCCCAATCAGTGGGCCGCCACGTCGCTTGAGCATTTCGACCAGCTGGCTCGCGGGGTGCTGAGGGCCGCCCGCGACGCCGCCCGGGAACTGCGGCGCCGCTCTCCAGACCAGGAACGGCTGGCATGGGCTCTCGGTGTCCTGGCGGGGCAGACGCAGGCGATGCTGGGTCTCGACCGGCCGGCCCACCCGCCGGTCGGGGCCGCAGCGCAGAGGGAATTCGTCTGTAGCTCTCTTCAACTCGCCGTACACGCGCTGGCACACCGATGGACAGAGGCCGACCTCGGCCTGGCGGGTCAGGCCGAGGTACCGCATCTTGGCGAGCGCCGGACGGCCGATGCCTTCGACGTGCTTGGGCGGCTGATGCTCCCGCACGCCTCACCTGAGGGCTGGGCCGCCACCATTTGCACCGAACTGGCCCGCGGCGACGAGACGTGGGAGGCGGTGGTCAAGCTGGGCAAGTACATCCTGCACCCCACCTTCCTGACCCTCGCCGACGACGCGACCCGTGTCGTCGGCGAGGCCGTGCACCACATCAACGTGGACAGGCTGCAGGAGCTGGCCGACTCGGTGCGAAACTTCGCGGGCGCCGCCGAACCATCCCACCCAGCAACGGATCCGACCCCAGCCGTCGAGGTACCAGAGCCTGAGCCCAACCCTGCGAACCCGCCGATGCCGCTGGAACAACCCAAGCCAAAGCGGCGCATGTTCGAGCCTTTCAGCCAGCCGAAAAGGCGCAGGAAAGTCCTCGGGCTCCCTCGCCGCCTTGTGTCGGAGGACGGAAACATGGCTCGCCCCGGACGTGCTCGCGCGACCCGGGAGGAGGAGCCGTTGCCGGAGCCTCCGCACACCCCGGGTTCGACGTCCCCTCACCTGCCCGGCCGCGAGTTCGGCCCCTGACCGGCACCGTACGTACCGCGGTTCACCGGGAGATTCCGCACGCGTTCGCGGGATGCCCATGCTCCGGGAGCTGCGTTTCAGCAGGCCAGCGAATTCCGTCGGTTGGCCGGTCCTGGAGGACAACACCGGCAACCGCAAGATCGGGGTCCCTCCTCGGCGTTCGCCCGGAACTGACCGGCTGTTCCCCGCCGATCCACAGAGAGCCCCTCCCCTGCTCTCAGCGGTCAAGTGCGGGCAGATGAGCCAGGCTTGTGTCGAACATGATGCGGTCGAGGGTGCAGGGGGCTGCCGACGCCGATGATGCTCTCGATGTCGCGATCACGGACCTGGCCTCGGTCTGTGGTCTTAGCTGTGTTCCGCGAACAGCGAGTTGGGTTTGCGCCGTTGCCGTCCGACGTGGCCCTGGACACGGCAACCAGGACCGATTGGCTTTATTCACGAGTAGTGACGTCAGTTGTTCACGGGTTTGGGAGGCACCCAGATCCACGATCGGGTGATGTTCACGAGTTTTGACAGCACTGCGGTACTTGCCAGGACAGCATCGGGATGCTCCTGGTGAAAGGTCCTGGTCATGCCGCAGATGTCCAAGGTCGAGCTGTACGCGGCGATCCGGCGTGATCACCGTGCTGGCATGAAGATGCGCGAGCTTGAGCGCAAGTACAACGTGTCGTGGCGAACGGTCAAGAAGGCCGTGGACTCCGTCTGGCCGGAGCCCCGGAAGAAGCTGCCGCCGCGGCCGACTGCGCTGGATCCGTACAAGCCGGTGATCGACGAGATGCTGCGGACGGACCTCGACGCGCCGCGCAAACAGCGCCACACGATCACGCGGATTTTCCACCGACTCACGAGGAACACAGCGCCGATGTGTCCTACCAGATGGTCCGGCGCTACGTCTCCGACCGAAGCCGGAGATTCTCACGGCCTCGGGCAAAGCCCCGGTGGAAGCGTTCGTGCCGCAGACCCACCTGCCCGGCCATGAGGCAGAGGTCGACTTCGGCGACGTGACCGTGCGCTTGGCCGGCGAGCTGGTGACCTGCTACCTGTTCTCGCTCCGCCTGTCCTACTCGGGCAAGGCCATCCACCGGGTCTTCGCCTCCTGCGGCCAGGAAGCCTTCTTCGAAGGACACGTGCACGCGCTTCGCACGCTGGGCGGTGTCCCGCGAACCAAGATCCGCTACGACAACCTGAAGTCCGCCGTCGCCCAGGTGCTGGGCCTGAACAGGGCCAGGGTCGAGGCCGACCGATGGATCGCCTTCCGCTCGCACTTCAACATCGAGAGCTTCTACTGCCGCCCCGGAATTGAAGGCGCCCATGAGAAGGGCGGTGTCGAAGGGATGATCGGCTACTTCCGCCGCAACCACTTCACTCCGGTCCCGGAAGTCGACTCCCTCACTGAGCTGAACGAGATGGTCGACCAGTGGGACCTGCACGACGGGCATCGCCGGATCGGTTCACGGCCGCGGACCGTCGACGAGTACTTCGTCGTCGAGCAGCCACTGCTGATGCCACTGCCGCAGGAGCCGTTCGAGACCGGCCGGCTGTTCACGCCGCGGGTCGACCGCTACAGCCAGATCGCCGTTCGGACTAACCGCTACTCGGTCCCGACCCGTCTGATCGGCAAGCGGGTGCGCGTCGTCCTGCACGCCTCTCACCTGGTTGTTTACGACGGGAACGTAGAGGTGGCCCGGCACGAGAGGCTGATCGCGAAGGGCAGCTGCCGCTTGGACCTGGACCACTATCTCGAAGCTCTCATTCGCAAGCCGGGAGCTTTCCCTGGTGCCACGGCCCTGGAACAGGCCCGCTCCGCCGGCAAGTTCACCCCGGTCCACGACGCCTGGTGGGCACAGGCCCGCAAGGTTCACGGCGAGCGGGACGGCACCCGGGCGTTGATCGAGGTCCTGCTGCTGAACCGCCACCTCACCCACGAACACGTGGTCGCCGGGCTGGCCACCGCGCTGCGGGCCGGCGCCCTGACCGCCGACGCGGTCGCCCTGGAGGCACGCAAGGCCGCCCAGGCAGAGGACGAGCCAAACGTCGGCGCGCCCATCTCGGCGGTTTCCGGGCAGGCGCCGGCAACCGTCACATCCCTGCATGAGTGGCGGCTGGCGCACCTTCCGCCGGACACCAGACCTCTGCCGTCGGTGACCCCCTATGACCAACTGCTCCGAAGCCGCCGCACCAGCGGTGGCGACCAACGTGAGTGAGAAGCCCAGTGACCCTGCCCCACCAGCGAGGCTTGACCGAGCAGGCCGCCGACGCCGCGATCGACACCGCCTGCCGCCTGCTTCGGCTGCCGTCGATCCGCAACGAGTTCACCGACATCGCCGACCGGGCGGTCAAGGACCAGATGACCTACCGGGGTTCCTCGCCGAGCTGCTGATGACCGAGTGCGACGACCGGGCCCGGCGACGCTCGGAACGACGGATCAAGGCGGCGGGCTTCCCGCGGGAGAAGTCGCTTCGGGCGTTCGACTTCGACGCCAACCCGAACATTGACGCGGCAACCGTCCACACCCTGGCCAGCTGCGAGTGGATCAAGAAGAGCCAGCCGCTTTGCCTGATCGGGGACTCCGGCACCGGCAAGTCCCACATGCTCATCGCCTTGGGAACCGAGGCGGCGATGAAGGGCTACCGCGTCCGCTACACCCTCGCCACCAAGCTGGTGAACGAACTGGTCGAGGCCGCCGATGAGAAGCAGCTGAACAAGACCATCGCCCGCTACGGCCGCGTCGACCTGCTCTGCATCGACGAACTCGGCTACATGGAACTCGACCGCCGCGGCGCCGAACTCCTCTTCCAGGTTCTGACCAAACGCGAGGAGAAGAACAGCGTCGCGATCGCCTCTAACGAGTCTTTCGGCGGTTGGACCAAGACTTTCACCGACCCCCGACTCTGCGCGGCCATCGTCGACCGCCTCACCTTCAACGGCACCATCATCGAGACCGGGACCGACTCCCATCGCCTCGCCACCACCCGAGCACGCGCTGAAGAACCCGCCAAGGCTGGCTGACACCTGCCCTCCCACGCCGAGACGTGGAGTCACCTACTCACCGGAGCGGGCCACGAGCAGCGGCTGGAAAAAGCCCGTCTCCTGCGGCATCCGCCACTCGGGGTCGACGAACCCGGCGTCGGCTGCGAGGCCAGCCAGCCGCTCCCGGCCGAGTGCCCAGTAAGTAGTACGGCGGACCTGGACGCGCCATTCCCCGCCTGCCGGAAGGAGTTGGAAGTGCTCCAGGTCGTAGTGCTCGGCGTCGTCGTGCCAGTGCCAGAGCTGGAAGGTGACGGTTCGTTCTTCTCCGCCGCCGCAGTCGACGTTCCTGTGAACTTGTGGAGGCGCCGAAATCGGGCGGTCGCGCAGCAGGTCATCGTAATGGCGTGTGCTGACCAGCAGCAGGCCGTCGGGACGCAGCACGCGGCGCATCTCGGCCAGGGCGGCGTGCACATCCTGCTCAGTCAGCAGGTGAGGCAGCGAGTTGTCGGCACAGACGACCGTGTCGAACCGGCCGTCAGGGAACGGGAGGCGTCGCATGTCGGCAGCGGCCGTGCGCAGGCTCAGGTTCCGGCGGGCGGCCTCACGGGCAGCGCGGGCGGCGGCACGGGGGCTGATGTCCGTCCCGGTGACCTGGTGCCCGCACAGTGCCAGGCCGATGGCCTGCGTCCCGATGCCGCAGGAACAGTCGAGTACCGCCGCGCGATCCTGGCCGATCAGGGCGTCCAAGGCACCCCCCTGCCGACGGATGCTCGCATCCCAGTCTGAATAGATCAGGTGGTAGTCGTCAGCCAGTTTGTCGTAGAAGTGCGCCACCGATGTCTCGGGCATGGCCCGAGGTTACCGTGCCTGCTTCCCCGGAGGCACCGGTCACCCCCGTGATCGGTGCGAACGCACTCACTGACGGCAGCACCGTCATTTCCCGTGAACATCTGTGAGTGCGTTGATCGCCAACTGCTGTTGAAACTCATCGACAAACGCTGCTGCTGAACGTGAACGAAGCCAAACCGTCGACGGCGTACAAGGGCGGCAACGCCGCCCTGACCGGGAACCAGGTTCAGCAGTCCGACCCAACAGCCGCCGCTGCACCTTCACGCTCGAAGCCGGAAAGAACCTCCACAGGGTGGCGTTGTCCACACCAGTGGGAACGGGAAGGGATCTCAGAACCACATCAGACCCGCCAAGGTGGGTTGACCAGGCGTCAGCGCAAAGAGCCCAGGCTGACCCCTACCCGTTCAGGTACCGCCTTGGGCACCAGTTGGTGTCGGCCACTCAGCAGACCCACCGCCCAGTACGAGAACGACCCTTCTGATCAGCATCACGCAGGGCTCCAGGGACCGTGACAATGACCATGACCTGACCAGGAGGCACCCGTTGAGTGACAGCACGGAGGAACCCGCCGATCTTTCGCCCAACGAGCGGGCGATATGGGCCGCCTTTCGTCACGGCCAAGCCTTTGATGCCCGACCAGAAACACAAGGCGCCGATCGTCCTCCCTCAACTGGCTTGCAGGTGCGTGCCGACGTCCTGACACGGCTACTGGTTGACGGGCCGCCGGCCCTCCCCGGAAGGGTCGCATCCCTCAGACTGAGGGGTTTGCAGATCACTGGAAGCCTTGACCTGTCAGGGCTGGAGGTGAACACCTACGTGGAACTCGTTGAATGCACTTTCGACCGCCCCGTGATACTTACGGGAACTCGCATGTTCACTCTCCGTCTCGTCGGCTGCGTCCTGCCGGGGCTGAGCGCGGAGGGGCTGCGTGTTTCGGGTGATCTCCAGCTACCACGGTGCGAGTTCCCAAACGGCCTCCTTCTGAGGAATGCACGCCTCGAAACCGACCTACTGCTCAACCGAGCAAAACTGAACCCGGACAGGCGCGGGTTCAGCCTGATAGCCGATGGGCTCGTGGTAGTGCAAGATTTCCGGGCAGAATGCATTCAGTCGACCGGGCGGATATCACTCGCAGACGCAAAAGTCGGAATATCCTGCAGCTTTCGTGGGAGCCAACTGCGCAATGGGCCCGGCCCATACGTGCTGACTGCGCCCCGCCTGCAGGTGGAACGCTCTCTCGACTTCTCCCCCGCTGCCGTGGAACAAGAGCACGTGGCCGGGCCCAGGGAACAGCCCACAGTGTTCGAAGGCGACGTACGGCTCGACGATGCCCGGATCGGAGATCTCGTCGACCTCGACCACGCCCGCCTGCTTCTTGGCGGCGGAACGTTCTCCATGCGCCGCATGCAAGCCCCGGAACTGCGCTTCTGCCCTGACGAGATCGACATCGGCCGGGTGGTGTTGACGGAAGCTACAGTCGGCACCTTGGTCGACTCGATGTCGGCCTGGTCGATGTCCCGCCCCGTACTGTCCGGCTTCGTCTACAAACGACTCGCTCCCAGTGGACCGTTCCCACTGCCGGAAAGACTTGCTTGGCTGATGGCAGCAACTTTGGGCGAGTACGACCCAGAGCCCTACGAGCAGCTCGCCAGGGTGCTGCGGGCCGAGGGCGAACCGCAGGATGCGGACACCGTCCTCCTCGCTCGCATGCGCAGTCGCCGACAGACACTGGGCGGAGCGGCAAAACTATGGGACGCAGTTCAAGACGTCACATTCGGCTACGGCTACCGCCCGGGGCGCGCCGCAGTCTGGCTCGCCGTGATCTGGGGCCTGGGCTCGCTCTGGTTCACCCTCTGGCCCCCCGACCCCATGAAGGCCGGCGAAGGTCCGGCATGGAGCGCCCCCATCTTCACCCTCGATCTCCTGCTCCCCATCCTGGACCTGGGCCAGGAGACACAGTGGCACACCGAAGGCATCTCCATGTGGATCGCCGTCGTCCTTGCCTTCACCGGCTGGATCCTGGCAACCAGCGTCGCCGTCGGAGCCGCGGCCGTACTCCTACGCCGCAACTGACCCATCGACCCGAGCTGATTCTGCCCGCAGCCGCCACTGCACTCGGACGGGCGATCCCCGGCGAACAGCTCATAGCCGCACGCCGTCAGGAGCGGGATCCGCGGCCGTCGGCTGAGCCCGGCTCGTACACGGCGGCGGCTTATATACGGGCTCCGGCGGGCTTCGGCAGTTGATCTCGAACTGGCTGCTCTTGAAGGACCCCGGAAGGGGGTGCGTCACCTGAGCTCGACGGAGTACGAGCTTCCGGGGAAGTCCCATCCGTCGGTGCCTTCGCCGATGTCGGCCACGATGACGTCGTCGATGAAGTGGTCTTCGAAATCCTGGTCGGCGAGGTCGCTGGCGGCCCAGCGCGCCTCGATCTCGGTCCAGTCGCCCCGGCCTCCGTCGATGCGCAGGGGTGCTGCGCGGCGGGTGCCGCGTTCGCGTTCGTCGTTGCCGGTTTTGACGGTGCCGCTGATCTCGAACTGGCCGTCTCTGACGTGGTCGGGGATAGGTTCGGCGGGGACGATGGCGACGTTTTCGTAGGCAGTGTGGATGAGGTCGCGGTAGCTGCGGCGGATGTTGTACTCAGGGTCGGACAGCCAGTTGAGAAGGGTCTTGGCAGTCACGTCGAGCCCGGCGGCTTCCAGGGTCTGGTATCCGCGGTGGGTTCCGGTGAGCTGGCTGAGTTGGGCGTGCCAGTGCTTGGCGCTGTAGGAGGACAGGCGGTGGCGGGGGGTGACCTGGGTGCGCAGGAGGTCGTTGAGGGCGGCGCCGAGGGAGTTTCCGCGGCCTGTGGGTCCGGCCATCAGTCGTCACCTTCGGGGATGAACTCGCCGCGCTGGAGGTACTTGGCCTTTACTTCGCCGAACCCGGTCCCGATCCGGTAGGTCGCGGGCGGCGTACCGGGCGGCGTCCAGAAGACCGCGGCGTCCACGTTGCGCAGCGCGATGAGCGTGTGGCCTTCCCTGACGGCCTTGAAGGCGACGGTCCAGTGGCGGACCGAGGCTTCGGCGACCATGCTCATGCGCCAGTCCGGCCGCCAGAAGGGGGACCGTTGTTCCTGCCGCTTGGGCCAGAGCAGGCGCAGGGCGATCGACAGGCGGGTCTTGTAGTTCTTGTAGGGGTCGCCGCCGATCTGGACGAGTTCGGTGCGGGCCTCGCGGGCTGCAGCGTAGAAGGGCTTGAAGAGGGACTCGTTGGCCTTCCCTGTCCACGAGTCGTGGATGGTCAGGGGTGCGGAGAGGTGGCCGTCGCGGTAGAGGCGTTCGAGCTGCCTGATGTGCGGGGTGGTCACCCACACGCGCCCCTGGTCGTCGGGCCTCTCGATGAGCCGCCCGAGTGGGTGCGGCATGCCCGGGAAGTTCCATTCCGGGATGTCGATGAAGTAGATACCGGCCTGGGTCTTGTCGAACGCGTCGAGGGGACCGGTGTGCAGGAGCTTGTTCGGGGCGAGCGGGACGGCTGAACAGGCGGAGGGGTAGCTGCCGTTGCGGTCGATCAGACACATCACGCCGTCGCCGAAGGACGCCGGCACGTCGAGCTGGTCTCGCCGCACGCGCCTGCCGTTGTCCCGGATGTGCGCGACGCGGGTGCTGGTGACGCCGGGGTGGACCCAGCCCGGCTCGCCGTCCATGTCCTCACTGATCAGCGGCCACGGCCCGCTGTCCCTGTCCTCGGTACGGATGACCGGGATCGGATGCATCTTCGAGCGCTTCACCGCATCCTTGAGGATCTTGAGGGCGGGGAAGACCGCTCCCTCCGGCTCGTCCTCTTCGTCGCCCGGCACCAGACCGTCCTCATCGCCTTCCTCGTCGGCGTCGGCGTCGGCGTCGGCGTCGGCGGGGACTTGACCACTGCCTGCGGTGGGCTGGACAGCAGCAGCGGCGGGCATCCCGGTGGCGTCGGCGGGCGCGGCGGTGCTGTAGGCGCGCAGCGCGGTGGCGAGGCGGTGCCCCTCGGCGGTGTCCGGCAGGTGTGGTCCGGTGGCGGCCATGGTCTGCAGCGGGGTGCGGAGTTCGTCGAGGTCCTTCGTATGGCCGTCGGCGAGCGCGGTGCGCAGTGCCGCGAGGAGGCGGGTTGCCTCCGCGGGCAGGCCCCTGACGGCGCCGGAGGTGAAGGGTAGGGCGGCATCAGCCAGTTCGCGGTCGACAGTGCTGCCCACCGTGTCCGGGACGGTGTCGGCGTCTGCGGTAGTGCCGGCCGCGGCTGTGGGCGCGGCGGTGTCGAGGAAGCGGGCGTGGGCGAGGTCGGGCCGCAGGCGTGTGCTGCCGATGATGCCCAGGTCCCGTTCCGCGACCGTCACGGTCGTCACCGGTGCGCCCGCGGCCGCGGTGAGGGTGAGGATGACGTCTGCGTCCAGCAGGTTCACGATGGCGGGGTCGTCGGTGTCCAGGACCACGAGGACCGGTACGTGCTGGGTGCGGGCCAGCTCGCGCAGGATCTGGCTGGCGGCCGGGAGGTTCTCGCCGGACAGTGGCAGGCGCGGGTTGCGGGCTCGCTGCAGACGGTCCACGACCACCAGCGCGAGGTCGTCGGCGAGCGGCGCGGTGTCCGCGATGGCCTGCGCGGTCAGGTCGCTGCCGTCGTCGATGAGCAGCGGTGCGTGGCGGAGCCGGTCGACGACTTCCTGTTCGTGCGGGGTGAGGACGCCGGTCTTGAGGCGGGCGTAGTCGCCGTCGGCCTCTGCCGCGATGATGCGGCGGGTGATGTCGTCGCTGTTGGGGCCTGAAGCCGCGTACAGGACACGGCCGTTACCGGCGAACGCGGTGTGCCGGGCTGCTGCAAGGCCGATCAGGCTGCCGCCCACTTGTGGTTCGGCCGCGACCAGGACCAGGCGGCCGGGGTGCAGGCCGCCGGTCGCTTCGTCCAGGCCTGCCAGCCCGAACGAGAGGCCGGGGACCGTGCCGGAGGAAAGGACGTTGCCGATGGCGTCGCCGAGTGTGGCGAGCCGGCGTCCGCGCTCACGGCTGGGGGTGGGCTGGTTGTTCACCGCGCCTCCTGCGGGTGCCGCGTCCTGCGCGGCCGGGGTGGATGGGGTACTGCTGATCGGGCCGTCGACGGGAAGCAGGACGGCGACCGGGGTCTTGTATCGCTTCAGTACCTGGGGCTGCCCGTTGGCGGCCAGTGTGATGAGGTCACCGAGGTCCTTCTGCGCTGAGCCGAGGGGGTGCGTGGGCAGCCCGTTACTGTCCGGGTGGCGGGCCGCGGGGAACCGGTCCAGTGGCGCCAGCAGGGCACGTACGCCGCGATTGTCGATCAGCGTCGATCGGCCGCCTGAACCCTCGGTCAGCTTCACCAGGGCGTGCAGCTCTTCACGGGCCTCCGTCACATTCTTGACGGCCCGAGCATGCCCACTTTCAGGTGTCTGCGCCATCGCCTCAACCTCCCCAACTCGCCATCACCCTAACATTAAGTCACCATTTCCAGACGCAAGTTAATAACTATCGACGCCTAAAGTAATACTTTTCGAGGGCATCGATGGTTGGCGCCCAGTAGCCGCGAAGAACACGACAACGCGCCGCTGACGGTGTAAGCGGCGCCCTCGGCGTGGCAAGCGCCTGTGCCTGTATGCCGCTGACGGGTAAGCGGTCAGATCTCTGCGTTCACTCCGATGAGTCGCTGCGCATTCGTCCCCTCAGGACGGGTCGAAGGCGGGCGTTTTCTGCCAACTCCGCCCGAGCGGCGTTAGTATCGGTCGGTCACGCAACGTCTGAAACATTGGCCGCAGGAGACGTCTTGTTGCATGAGCAGGTTCGCTCCTCGCATGTCCGGTCAGTGGGCTATAGCCAGCAGGAGCGCGTGCTTGAAATCGCCTTTCACGGCGGAGGGGTGTACCGCTACGACGACGTGCCTGCCGACATGCACGCGGCCTTGATGACTGCCTCCAGCGTGGGCGGTTTCCTGGCCCGCTACGTCAAAGGCCGCTACGTCTACCGCCGTATCTCGGGCTGATACGCCCGTCGTTCCATCCACGCCCCGTCCATCATTGTCGAGTTGAGGCACGCGTGCAGATCTGTTCCGTTTCCGTCGAGGGCTTTCGCTGCCTTGCGGACGTCGCCGGGGTTCCGGTCCTTTCCCAGACGATTCTGACCGGGCAGAACGAGGGCGGGAAGACCGCTCTTCTGGACGCGCTAAACTTCCTGCTACACGGAACAGCGCTGATCGAGCACGATCTCACCTACGTCGGCGACGGCGACCTCCAAGAACTGGCGGGCCACGCAGCCGCTCCGCACGCGCGTGTGCCCCAGACGGTCGTAACGGGCAGCTTCAGTCTCAGCACCGAGGAGCAGCTGCGTCTCGAGCTGCCCGAGCAGGTACGAATCCGGCGGCGTTTCCGGCCGGAGGCTGGCATGTTCCTGGAGGTCCATAGCCGTGTCTGCCAAGACCCTCAACTGCGTGACCTGGCGGCCGTGAAGCTGCCGGGGCTGAAAGAGCTCGCGGCCGCTCACGGGGTCGAGCCAGTCGGGCAGGCGAATGCTAAGGGTTGTCCCGTAACTGCTGGTCACGGAGTTGGCCAAGTGCGGAAACTGCGTAGCTGCCGAGTTCGCGGTGACGGTCTCGCACACTCCACGAAGCAGCCGGGATGCCCTTCCCGGAAGTCCCGGCCGCCATCTTGCTGGAGTCCTTGGCACAGCCGATACCACGGCAGCCCAGGCGCCGGTTCTGGAACTTCTGAGCCGAGCGGGCGAGTGAACGATGGTGAGCAGGGAGAATGCCTGGCTGGTTGATCGGGCGGTGCGCCAGCCCGCCAACTTCTCAAGATCGCAGCAGCACACTGCTTCACGGCCACCAGATGAGCAGTTCGCCAGCCTTGCCCTTTCCCGGGTTTGGTTGGTCCAGCCAGGCGAGGTCTACGTACGCCCATCCCTTGCCCGCTGTGACGGTGGCGGGGATGCATCCGGGTGATCCTCAATCCAGGCCAGGCCTCCGATGTCGAGGCGGCGGCGGGTACGGGTAACGGCGACGTAGGCAAGGCGGGCTTCGCCGTCGTCGATCGGGCCGGGCACCGCGCGGCCGGTGTCGTCCAGCTGGTCGCTGTCCTTCGGCGGGGTGAAGTCGTCGGCGATTTTCACCCGCGCCCATTCACGGCCCTTGGCTTTGTGAACGGTGGAGACGGTGACTTCGGCCTGTTGCTCAGGGACGAGTTGAGCAACGGCGTTGAGGATGGCGTCGGTGCCGTGGGTGTCGACGAGGTCGACCAGCGGCTGCAGATCTCGTCCGGCCGGGTCGTGGGTGGCGTAGTCCTGCAGGTCACCCCAGGTGGGGAACAGGACGAGTTCGGGGTGAGTGGTGGGGCGGCCTTCCTTCAGGTCCCGGGCGGCCAGGGCCAGGGCGCGCAGGCTGTCTCCTCCTCCGACCAGGGCCACCCGGTATCTGGTGGCCAGCAGTTCCATGACCTGGGCCATGGCGCCGACGTTGGTGCGGCAAAGCACAGCGTCGGGCCGGGTGAGGGGACCGAGTTCGGTGGGCACGGTCTCGGTGCCGGTGAGGCGGATGGAGCGTCGGCGATGGCCAGCCACCGGTTGGCTTCTTCGGCGAGTTGAGGGCCGAAGCGGAAGGACTCCGAGAGGGCGAGCTGGGTGCCGTCGAAGCCGGTCATGACGTCTTTGGCGCCGCGCCAGTCGTAGATGGCCTGGGCGGAGTCGCCGACCATCACCAGCTGGGCGTGGCCGCGCTGGTCGAGGAAGATCTGCTCGACGACGGGGTTGGTGTCCTGGGCCTCGTCCAACAGCAGGAAGTCGGTGTCGAGTTTCGGCTGGGTGAGGGCCCAGATCTTCAGGTAGTGGTCGTGCTCGAAGCGGACCGCGCCGTCGTCGGGGTGCTGCAGGTCGGTCCAGGCTTTGCGGGCGAACGGCAGGATGTGGGCGGCGAGTTGGGTGTGGAGCACCTTGTCTTCGAGGCCGCGCATGCGGGGCACGTGGTGGTGGGTGATCGCCGCGTCGGCGGTGTGGCAGAAGCGGGCCACGGTGCGCAGCGTGGCGTTCGACAGGGACTTCTGGGACACCTCGCGTTCCCCGATACGGACCGGTTTCGTGATGCCGAGGGCCTGTCCTGTCTGCCAGGCGGGGCGGCGGGGGGCGTTGAGGCGGCGGGTGTAGCGGTGGCCGATGCCGGCGTAGGCCAGGGCGTGGGCGGTCTTGCAGGTGACAGTGGACGGGAAACGACTGCGGGCGTCCTGGGCGATGGCCCGGTTGTAGGCGAGGTAGCGGCCGCGGCGTTTGGTGGCGTGGGCGAGCAGGGCCAGGGTGGTGGTCTTGCCTGTGCCGGCTCCGGCTTGGAGGGCCAGGTGGTCGCCGGAGTGGAAGGCGTCTGCTGCGGCGCGCTGTTCGTCGGTCGGGTTCACAGGTGCGGTGCTCCGGGAGTCTGGGTGAGAGCGCGCCCCACGGCCGGCAAGAGGTGAGTGGCGGTGGTGTGGGCGAGGAGGTGCCTCACTGCCTGGTCGAGCCGGTCGGATTCCTGGCTGGCGTGCTGGGCCAGGGCGCGGCGGAGGGTCAGCTGTACGAAACGTTCGGGGCTTTGGCCCGCGCGGTCGGCAGCAGTGTTGAGGGCGGTGCGGGTGGCGGGCGGGAAGACGAGGCTGAGCAGGATCTGCCCGCTCGCGTCGGGGTAGTGGGTGGTGATCACGTCGATGGGCAGCCGCTTGTTGAGGCGGCGGCGCAGTCGGTGTGCTGCTCTGCCTGGGGTTTTGGCGCTCTGGAGGGCGATCAGGCGGGTGGCGTCGTGGTTGGCCGCGAGCGGCCATGTGCGGGCGGCGTGGTGGAGTTCGGCCAGGGTGAGGGGCCGGGTCAGGGTGATTTCCAGCGCGTGGTGCGGCACCGGTCAGGCCTCCCCGTGACGGCTGGCTGGGGAGTGCGGGAGGCGGGTGTGGATGTGCGCCGCGTGGAGGAGGGGGTCGAAGACCTGCCACCCGGCCAGGGCGAGGTCGGCGGCGCCCGGGGCTGCGGCGTGGGCGGGGCAGCGTTGGGTGCGCCAGCGCAGCTGCTCGGCGTAGGGCAGGCGGCTGAGGTCGTAGACGGCCATCAGCCCGGCGGGCAGGGCGAGTTGGCCGCGCTGCGGGCTCGCGGGCAGCAGCGTCCACTTTCCTTGGGGGGTGTTGGGGGCGAGCACGGCATGCGGGCAGCGGTTGCGGTGTCGGGTCTGGGCCACACACCGGATGTCCTCGATGGGCGCGTCAGCAAGGTAATGGCCCAGGAGCAGTTGCACGACGGGCAGGGTGGGACAGTCGCTGCCAGTGGGCGGGGCGCATGCGGTGGGCGGGCTGGGGGTGAAGGCGCCTGCGTCGATGAGGCGTCGGGTGCGGACGGCGAGTTGGCGGCGTACCTCCTCGATGTGCGGTCCGGTCCGGGTGGTGGGGGTGCGGTCCGGGCAGAGCACGGCGTGCGGGATGCGGCACCAGGCGCTGCCGTCGCCGTGCGGGTGGGCGATGCCGCTGCTCAGGTGCCAGCGGCAGCGTTCAGGGACGTCGGCGGCGGTCAGTTCGGCAGGATGCAGGCCGATGGGCCGCTGGTCAGTGCGCTGGTAGACGTCGATGCGGTTGCCGCACCGGCGGCAGTGGCCGCTCTGGCCGGCGCGCAGCAGGCGCCTGGGGCTGGCGGCGGTCACTCGCAGCGGGCGCCGGGGGTGCGCGGTGCCGCTTGTCGACCTTGCGGCCCCCAGCGCCGACACGGTAATCCGGGGGCAAGTTCGGGGGTTTGGTACGCCGCGCTGGAAGCGGGCTGCTCGCAGGTCCGGTGCGGTGAGTCGCCGGTCTCTACTACCAGGCCAGGCGTAAAAGAGGACATCCTCGGCGTGCTGCTGCCCAGCGCTAGAGCAGACCGAGAGAACGAGCCCAGGCCCGTCCCGCCCAGGACACCTGGGGTAGCACGAGTGAGCCGGCGATTGCGATGAATACAGCGGCTGCTGCGCAGACGGCCAGCACGCGGTACACGTCTGTCTGCATACGCCTGTGGCGGGCCCAACATATGCCGGGCCAGACCAACATCAGACAGAGACCCAGAGCAAGAGGGAAAACGAGGACGGCGTAGGCGTTGAGCTGGCCGAGGGTCAGGCCTGTGTCGGCGCGGCAAGTGGCGACAAACGCGGCCAGATTGAGGCAGAGCACGGCGGAACTGAGCACGGCGGCGCTCCAGCTGTAGACCTGCAGAGGCCTCTGCTGCGTCCAACGCAGAGCGCCGGATGCCGATATCGGGCGGCGGAACAGGCCGTATTTGACACGGTTCGCGCCTGCCGCGGAATCCGCGCCTTCGGCGGCGGAGTCGGTGCGGGTACTGCTGTCAAGATCGGGTCCCAGCTGGTGCACGAGGTTTCGCAACACGTCGATTTGTCCGAGCAATTCGTCAGTCTGCTGCTGATCGTGCGCGATGGCTTGCCGGGGCCGGGGCACAGCGTTCCCTCGTGACGGCCTGGCTGTCACGAGGGCCTTGCCCATGCCGGCGCTCTCCTGCTCGGCTCGTGCCGCACGGAGACGCTCAGCTTCCAGGTCGCGCTTGACCTTCTCCAACTGCCGCTTCAGGTCACCTACCTCGCGTGCGCTCTCCTTCAGCCTCTGCTCCAGGTCATGGACGGAGCTGCGCGGGCTGGCGTTGTACTTTTGCTGAACGTCATTCAGCTCCTTCGTCAGCCGCTCGACCTCCTCCTTCGCCACCGCCAGCCGTACCTCCGCCGACTTACTGGCCGTCTGAGCAGCGCGCCTCAAATCATGCAGCTGCTCGATGTCCTGCGGTGCGCATGCCCCGGTATGCCCTATGACGAAGTCCTCGATCCTGCCGACGAAGTCCTTCGGAGCGATGCGCACGCCGCTCAGGTAGTTGCTGACCGCAGAATCGGAGAGGTAGGTGAATGCGGCGAGGTCCCGCTGCGTGGCACCCGTCTGCTGAAGACACGCAGCCAGTGCCGCCCCATAGGCCCGAGCCTGTGGGCCGACTTTCGTCCGCCGCGGCGACACAGCCTTCTCTTCCGCCACCCCCAGCCCTCCCCGATCCTCTGGGCTGCGCGTCCGGGGGAAGCGCAGCAGAGGAGCAATTGTCACGCCATGGACGGGTTTCGTGAACCCGGCTGCATCCACGCTGTTGCCAACTGCCGGAAAGCCGCTCGCGGAGGCTTTTCCCGGCACGGAAAACGTCCCGCTCCCCCTCCGTTCCCTCATGGTGGCATTACCGCCACTGCCCGACCAACGAACGGACAGACACCATGCCGTATACGTCCCGCCCCCTCCCCAACACGCCTGCTGTCGACCTGCGTCTGGGCGGCTTGCGTCTGACGATCCAACGCCTGCCGTATCCGCTGCTGACGTTCCTCACCGGAATCGCGGGCTCTGCTGGCGGGGCCATGTGGTTCGGCCGCTGACATTCCCGGCCGAGCGGCATCATCGACCGGTTCCATGGCAGGCAAGAGGACTTCCACCCGCCGGTCACAGATCCAGAACCGGTCACCCACGTCGGGACATTGACAGGTACGCGTGACGGCTGCACTCCCCGGAACTGGTCCGTCGCAGCAGCCGTCGTTTACGAGAAGCTCCGCGATCGCCCTCCGCAACCGATCCCCAAGATCGATGCCAGAGCCTCATTCTCGTGAACGAAGCCATGGGCGGGGACGCGTGACGGCTGCATGTCGCGGAGCCTGGTCCGTCGTAGCCGGCGTCGCTTGTGCAGAGGCACCGGCCTATCCCCGCACGTTTCCTCGGACCGCTTCCCGCCGGGGATCACCGGTGGGGATTCCCGTGCCGCGTGCGAAGATCCACTGCAGATCTCCCGAGTCCGGGCAGGCCTGCCATGCCCCCAGCAGTCCTGCTGCCGCCAACTGGTCAAGCGTGCCGGTCAGTTCTGCGGGCTGGGCACCGCAGGCGCGCGCCATCCGGTCGAGTTCGCCCAGGCCACTGCCGGATTTGGGGTCCGTGTGTGCGGCTAGGGAGACGCCTGCCAGTCGGGGCAACGGCTCGGCTGCCCCTGTTGCAGAGGAGGAGCCGACGCGCAGTGCCCAGTCCGCGGCACGTCGTCGGTCGGGGCCAGCTGGGGCTTGGCTGAGCAGGGTGACATCGAGCAGTTCGACGGTGATCTCGGTGGCTGCGTTCCCAGAGGTTGGACGCAGCCATCGCGCGTGTTCCAACTCGTGCCACGGGTCTGAGTGGCTGTTGTCGTTCCGATCTTGAGGGGTGTGCGTCGAACGGGAGTCTCGATCGGGTGACCGTGGCTGGTCACGGGCATGAAGACAGGGCCTCTCGGTAGCTCGCGCGGGCACCGGCCCTCCAGGACCGTGTCCGATCCCACCGCCGTGCGGCTGAAGGCCAGCCACACGCTGACCGTGACCGTGCTCGTCTTCCTCGAAGACGGCCGCCGCCGCAGCGAGCTGTGCCAGCCGCTGAAATCGACCGGGCCGTTCAAAACGTGAGCGACTGTGCCGGATCAGCGAACCCGAAGACTCACCAGATCCATCTGTTCTTCCACTATGCGGGGTTGCCACCGCCTGAGCGGAACCACAACCTGCGCTGCCGCGGGGAGGTCACAGTGCTCTGCGCCATGGATGGTTTGCTCGGCTGACTGGGCTGGGGACGTCCGAGCACGGCGGTCCGCACGGCGGGCCAGTCTTGAGCTCGCCACCAGTCGAAAAGCTGACCAGTGGCGAGCACTGGGAAGGTGAGGGCATCCACGAACTCTTTGTGCTGGTTGCGCTGGTACACCTCGGTGGAACGCTGAGCGGGATCGAGTCGGTGCTGATGGTTGACGACCAAGGCGGAGCAGGTCACCGGCTGGTCAGGGCGTAGCCGCGGCCACTTCAACAGGTGCCTCTGAAGGTAGGAGACCAAGTTCTCCGGGGCTGCGCCGGATGCGGCTTTCACCTCGATCAGGCACGTCTCCTGATCCAGTACAGCGAGCAGGTCAGCCGATGTAGTGCCCAGCTCCGCGTCCAGATCGGTGACGGTGAAGCCGGCGGCGCG
The DNA here is from genome assembly GCF_040683495.1 of Streptomyces sp. NPDC093544. Taxonomy (NCBI): domain Bacteria; kingdom Bacillati; phylum Actinomycetota; class Actinomycetes; order Kitasatosporales; family Streptomycetaceae; genus Streptomyces; species Streptomyces sp. NPDC093544. Next base: position 28,485 of record NZ_JBFBEA010000035.1, read on the forward strand.
CAGCACGAACGCGACCGCGACTTCCAGTTCACGGCCAGTGCCGTACAGCAGGCCCGATCGCACGGGTTCGGCTTCCTGCCGCGCCTGTTCGAGGTCCGTCTGGAGGCGGGCCTTGTCGTCGTTGTAGCGGCGCTCCAGTTCATCGAGGGCGGCGCGGGCTTTCGTCTCTGCGGGGGTCTCCAGGTCAGCATTGATGCTGTGCGGGGATCGGACGCGGCGCAGCGCGGCCGGGACGTGCGCGGGCAGAGCCTTCTGGATGATCCAGTCGACCATGGTGTTCCAGTCGACCGCATCAGGGATCACGTACCAGATCTCTTGGCGGTCGCTGGGTGTCCAGCGGGCCACGACCGGCTCGCCCAAGCTGTCCACCAGGATCGGCACCAGCTCCCCTTCAGGCTTGTGGACAGTAGTCCCCTGCGGGCCCTCCAAGCCGTACGACTTCAGGGCCATAGCCCACCATGGAGCGTCGGCCGGACGATTGCGCAGTCGCAGGCCCAGGTCACGGTCGGCTGCGTCCAGATCGGGAGCCAGAGAGATCTCCGCCCCTGCGGGCAGGCGCTTCCCGCCGATCGAGCCGGTGAAGTCGGGGAAGGGGATATTGGCTGTATAGGGGCCGAAGACCGACCGGTGGCCGCCATCGTCGGCGTTGCCCATGGTCGCGATGATCAGCGCGGGCTCGCCGCGCGAGGCCGCTCCGGACAGGAACCGCTTGAACTCGCCTGCACCTTGGCTGTGGAAAAGACTCGGGTTGATGGCCACGGCGCACGTGCTGGTGTCCATACCGAGCCAGCGCGGTTCAGCTCCCGACTCGCTCCAGGAGATGGCTGCGTACTTGGCCGAGGCCGCGAAGAGATCGAGCGCGTAGTCGGCCGCCTCCGGATCGGGCTCCGCCATGGTCGCGGGGTCGTGAACAGCAACATGGACAGGAACGAGCCCGTTCGGGCCTTGGGAGTGCGCAGCCATAGCGGCACCGTATCCGCCGGGTACGACACCGCAGCCGCACTTTTTCCCCTGAGGCTGGGCGGCTTGTCCGCCCGGGGTTGCGCGCGGTCCTGGCCGTCGCGCGCGAGCCACATCCAGCGGCGCCCGATCCCCTCACCCGCCGCCCGAAACCTGTCCCGCCCACTGGCGGCGCAGGATCACGCTTCGCCGCCCGGCTGTTGCCGGGACCAGGGCGCTGTGCCCGTCGACCACGGACACGGACACCGTGCGCGAGTGGCTGCTGTGGGTCGTCCTGTCACACGCGGGCCGCAGGGCAGGCAGTTTCGGGCGCGGCGGAAGCGTTCGTTGGCTCCCCTCGATCCGCTGCAACCACAGGCAACAACGTGCAGTCTTGACGGTCATGAGTCCCCGTCTCCCCCGCCGCCAGACTGAGCGGCGCGGCCTGCGCCTGTGGCCGGTCGGCACTGTCCTCACCCTCGCGTTCATCACTGCCATGACCGTCGCCTCCGCAGCCTTCTACGCCGGCTGGCACTTCCTCGGCGCCCAGGAGATGAAGACCCAGGCAAAGATCGACTCCAAGACCCTGTTCAACCTCGTGAAACTGTCCTTCGGAGTCGTGGCCGGAGCCGGCGCCCTCGTCGCCCTGGTCGTCGCTTACCGACGCCAGCGCGTCAACGAGGATGGCGCCCTCCGTGACGCCACCCGCCTGCACACCGAACGCTTCACCACCGCCGTCTCCCAGCTCGGCGACAGTTCTCCCGCCGTCCGCCTCGGCGGCGTCCACGCCCTGGCCGGACTCGCCGATGACGCCCCAACCCGCGACCTGCGTCAAACCTGCATCGACGTCCTGTGCGCCTACCTCCGCCTCCCCTACACCGCCGAAACCGACCTCCCCACCGGTGACACAGACGCCCAGCACAACTACCTCGCCCTGCGTGAAGTCCGGCACACCATCATCCGCCTCATCCGGGACCACCTCCGCCGCCCAGCCGACAACCCCCACTCCTGGCAAGGCCACGACCTCGACTTCACCTGTGCCGTGTTCGACGGAGGCGACCTCAGTGGCGCAACCTTCTCCAGTGGAACCGTCAACTTCAGCGACGCAACGTTCGCGAGTGGAACCGTCCGCTTCCTCGACGTGACCTTCAGCGGCGGCACGGTCAACTTCACCGGGGCCACGTTCACCGGCGGCACCGTCGGATTCAACACTGCGACGTTCAGCGGCAGCACCGTCAACTTCGTCCGTACGACCTTCAACGGCACCACGCTCAACTTCACCGGGGCCACGTTCACTGGCGGCACCGTCGACTTCAACACTGCGACGCTCAACGGCATCGCGATCAACTTCGTCCGTGCGACCCTCAACGGCGGGACCGTCAACTTCAAGGGCGCGACCTTCAACGGCATCGCGATCAACTTCACAGACGCGACGTTCAACAGCAGCACGGTGCACTTTGCGAGAACGACGCTCAACAGCGGTGCCATCCGCTTCAAGAGCGCAAAGTTCAATGGTGGCACCCTCACCTTCAAGGGCACGACCTTCAACGGCGGCACCCTCACCTTCGGTCACGCGAGATTCATGGGGAGCACCATCATCTTTAACAGCACGACATTCGACGGGGGCACCGTCTCGTTCGAACACGTCACCGGTAACGCTCCGACCGGCCTGCCGGGCCTCGCGGGATCACCGATTCCGACGGGGCTGACTCTGGCCACAGGCTGGTAAGTGACGATGAGTCAGCTGACCGAGGGCAGGTCATAGCGAGCAGGACAGCAGCGGAGTTCTTGGTGGAAGGGATCCGGTGTGACGTGGACGCTGCCGGAGCCGATGCTGACCACGCCCGTGCCTTGCCCGGGCCCGATCTGCGCCCGGGTTGGGCGGGCGAGCCGAAGTTATGGACAGGGCTGGAAGCTGTCCGTTGTCCAACTGGTTGGCTCAGAACGCTGCCACGGTGCGATGGCTGTTCTCCCGCAACGACTGCGACCATCGAGGCGGCGCGCGAACTGTATGACTGCAGCGACCACACGCACCCAGGTCCACGACCCCTGTTGACTCCCGAGGGCTTCGCAAGCCAGTTCGGCACCAAATGCACCTAGTTTTCAGGTACTTGGGCGTAGTAAATTCGTCTATTCACTGGTCTCCCGGCGAGCTGTCGGCCAAGCGCACATGAGGTGAAGGCGGACGACGGTGGCGAGGGGCCCACGTGAGAGGAGCCGCTCATGTCGGCATCGGCCGAGGGCGTGGGAACGCCCTTCCTGGACGTCGAGAGCTTCGCCGCGCGTCTGCCCGAGCAGTCCGCCCCCGAGGTGGAGACACGTGGCTCCCCCTTCCTGTCGGTGTACGAGGTCGGGGTGTCCGGCATGCCGTCCGAACCTGCTGCCGACTCGTACCTGACTTTCCTCCAGGAGCTGTACGACGAGGAGATCGACCAGGCGCTCTTCGAGCTCGCCGAGGAAGCCGCGGCGGCGTACGGGCAGGTCGCGGCGCAGCCCATGGGCGATGACCCGCAGTTCGCGCAGCGGGTTCTCGACCAGCACTTCGCCCCGATGGTCGACGAGTTGGAGGGGATGTTCGGCCGCCTTGCGGCCGAACTGGAATCGCGGGAGGGAACCGGGCTCGGCGAGAGCGAGTTCGAGTCGCTGCTGGACGGCTACGAGCCTTCCGACCGTTTCACTCCCGGCTTCGAGCATCTCTTCGGAGGGCTGAAGAAGCTTGCGGGGAAGGTCGCGAGTGCCGCCAGGAAAGGTGTAGGCGCGCTGGCGAAGCTGGGTCTGCGGAAGGTCCTGGAACGCCTCCGGTCCCTGGTCAAGCCTCTGCTGCAGAAGGTGCTCAAGGCCGCCGTCGAGAAGCTTCCGCTCGCGCTGCAGCCGGCTGCCCGTACGCTGGCCCAGCGGCTACCCTTCTTGCGGGAGCTTCCGGACGAGCCCGTCTCGCAGGGCGATGCCGGATACGACGTGACCGAGCTGCAGTTGGCGTTCGACCAGCAGGTGGCCGACCTGGTTTTCGCCGAGAACGAGGCGGCGCTGGAACTGGAGGTCGCGCACGCGGTCGCCCCGCCGCAGCCGGCATCGGCGACGATCGGCGGATTCGAAAAGGCGCAGGAGGAGTTCATTGCCGAGCTGCGCGCTCTCAAGGAGGGCGAGGATCCGACTCCGCTGGTCGAGGGCTTCCTGCCGGCCTTGCTTCCCGTGATCCGGATGGGATTTCAGCTGGGCGGGCGCAAGCCGGTGGTGGACTTCCTTGCCCGGCTGGTCGGCAAGTTGATCGGCAGATTCGTCGGCCCGCAGTACGCGCCGGCACTGTCGAAGGCGATCGTGGACGTTGGTCTGCGGCTGATGGGTCTCGAGGTGGCGGCCGATGAGGAGCGGGCGGCGCCAGCCGCCGTCGCGGCGACCGTCGTGGACACGGTCCGGCAGGTGGCAGCGCTGCCGGCGGAAGTGCTGGACGATCCCGCGTTGCTGGAGGCCTTCGCCCTGGAGGCGTTCGAGCAGGCAGCCGCGGCCAACCTGCCGCCCGTACTGCCGGACGCCGTGTATCGGGAACGCCCGGATCTGCGGCCCACCGGCACCGTACGCGGCTGCTGGCTGCCGGGGCGGCGGTACAAGAAGTTCAGCAGTACCTTCGCCACGACACTGACCCCGCAGCAGGCCGAGGCAGTCGTCACCGTCGGCGGTGCGACGCTGGCCGACTTCCTGCATGAGCAACTGGGCGTGGCGCCTGGGGACACGGTGGAGGCCGACGTGCATGTGTATGAGGCCGTGCCCGGCACCACTTTGTCCGAACTCGCCGCGACTGAGGCGGCCACCGTGCCCGGCCTCGCTGGCGGGGAGCAGGCGACGGCGCAGCTCCACCCGCTCACCCCCGACGCCGCCGGTCTGCTGCTTGGGGAGCCGCGCCTGGGCCGCCCGGTGTCGGCGAAGGCGATGGGCAGCCGCCGTGTGCTCGACTTGGGCCAGCGGATGTACCACCTGGCCGTCCCCGGACGGCGACCGCTGCTAGTGCAGGGGGCTGGCGGGCGAGCAGTAATCCGACGGCACAGCTCTGTGCACGTGGTCGTCGATTTCCCGGCCGGCACAGTCACCGTCCGGCTCTTCCTGGGCGAGTCGCGTGCCCAGAAGCTCGCCATCCACCTGCGCCAGGCGGGCCACGCGGGGACTGCCGCGGCCTCGTTGAACGCCTTCCTCGCCCGGGGACTGCGGGCCGCGCTGAGCGGCCGGGTGCGCGGCCGGGTGCGGCTGGTCCACGAGGCCCTGACCCCGGAGCAGGCGCTGGGGACCGGGCTGCGCGCCCTCGCCCCGGCCGCCGGGGAGGCATTGGCTGGCAAGCTGCAGACCTGGCTGGCCACCGCTCTCACCGGATTCTTCAGGGATCACGGCGCGCGGTTCGTCACAGCCACCGAGGACACACGGGACGGAGTCACCGTCGTGTGCGCTCTGCGCGGTGTGCCCGGACTCGGAGCGCTGCGCGAGGCGTTGAAGGGCGGGGCAGGAGCGTCGATGGCGCCTGGTACGGGCACGCCCTCCGTCACGGTGACGGTCGTGCCCGGCTACGACCATGGCTGAACCGGCGGCGGCCCTGCGCACTCAGGTAGCACGGCAGGTCGCCCACTGGTCTGCGGCGGCGGAGGGGCTGCGGGACCTCGACGACATGGCCTCGGCCCAGGCGTGGGCAGGGCTGGAGAGCTATCTCGGCATCGCCGTGCGCCGCCATCTCACGGAAGTCGTAGAGCGGCTGCTGGCCCAGGCCGCCATCCTGCGGGCCGAGCTGGCGGCCGCGCGGTCGGCCGACGAACTCGAGCGAGTACGGCGGCGCCTGGTGACGTTCGCCCAGCGGTATCTGCGTGCCGAGATCACTGTCGACTTCTACACGGACGCCGTGCGGGCCAGGACCAGTCCGCGCGTGGCCGCGCTGCTGCGCGCTTGCGACATCCTCGCTCACCGCAGCCTGGTCCAGTGCCTGGACCAGCTCGGCAGGCCGGCGCCCGTGGTCCTGTCGTACGTCGACTCCGGTCGTGGTGCGGCCATCCTGAAGGCAGGCTTGCGGCTGTGGGACGGCGCCAGCGAAAGCCCCGCGGCTACGATCAAGATCGCCCGGCATAATCTGCTCCGGCCCACCGCGCTGATCCACGAGACCGGGCACCAGTTCGCCCACACCTGCGCCTGGACCGGCGAGTTCGCGGCGGCACTGCGGCAGGGCCTGCCCGCCGACATCGCGGACGCGTGGGCGGGCTGGGCGTCGGAGGTGGCCGCCGACGCGTTCGCGTTCGTCCACACCGGATACGCCTCGGTCGCGGCGCTCCACGACGTGGTGGCTGGCGATACTAGCGACGTGCAGCGGGTGATCCCCGGGGATCCCCATCCGCCCGCGTATCTGCGGGTGCTGCTGGGTGTCCAGATGTGCCGCACGCACTATGGCGCCGGCCCCTGGGACGAACTGGCAGAGGCATGGGCCGACGCCCACCCGGTGCGGGACTCCAGGACCTCGGACGACGACGCCCTGCTGCGGAACAGCCTGCCAGCGCTGGCAGACGTCGTACGGCTGAGCACCGACACGCCGATGAGGGCGTTCGCGGGACGAACCCTTAGTGCCCTGGCCCCGCCCGCCCGCACCCACCCGAAAGCACTGGAGGACCTGGAACAGCGTTTGGGGCCCGCGCTGTACCACTCCATGCACTGGATCTGGACGGAGGCACTGCGCCTGCTGGCCCTGACCGGGCTGCACGCGGCGACCCGGCCGGAGCGGGTCGCGGACACCCGGCGCGCACAGGAGGAGTGGATGCTCCGGCTGGGCGGGAGCACGCCGAACGTGGGAACCGGAGGAGAAGTCAGATGAACGCCAGCAAAACGTCGAATACCTCAGAGGTTGATGCCGTGATCAAGAGTTACGTGGAACTGGTGAAAGCCCTGCAAGTCGCCAGGAACGAGAAGGCTCTGCCCGCGGACCGCACCTGGACGCTGCCGGGGAGTGCGCCAGGGGCCGCGAGCCCAGCGCCGAGCGCCGGATCGTCGGCCCCGCCATCGCCAGCCCCACATGCTCCTGCCACCGAGTAGGGGCGGCGACGATGTTCAGGCGATTCGCGGGCAGCATCCCTGGCGGGGCGAACGCACTTTTCCAGTTGCACCCGGCCGAGCTCTCGTTCCTGCTGGAACTCGCCTGGGACCGGCGGCTGAACTCAGGCGGTGTGCCGGGCCGGCCGGGCCACCGTAGTGCCCTTCCCGGGCTGACGTCGGCCTTCGGCCTCGGAGCGCCCGCCGGACCGCTTGCGGCGTTCATCCGCGGGCTGCCTAGAGCCGTGCAGTGGGACCACCTGATCTACGCGTACATGATCGAGAACACCCGCGCCTTCCGCATATTCCGGCGGGTCGTCGAGGAGTTCACCTCGGGTGAGCGGCTGGGCGTACCGAACGGCACCGCCGCCAGTCAGCATTGGCTGCGCAACACCGAAGAACTGTTCTACCGTGAGCCCGCGCCGTTCACGATCTCCGCCGTCACCAGTCGGCTCCGTCCCGACCTCGACGCTACGCGCCGCAGCACCTACCAGCGGCTGCTCGGGATGGAACTCAACCACGGCACGGACGACAACCACCCGTACCCGTATCCGAAGGCGGAGGCGGCCAACCGGGAGTTCGTCACTACCTTCGAAGAGTTACTGCGCGAGGTCTGGATCGGCTCGGTGAACGTACGCAACGCCACGGGGCCCAATCCCACGGACAACGGCAAGATCGCCATGCTGGTGACGAGGCTCCGCGACATGCTGCTAGCCCGGAGGCTCTACGGCAACTTGTCGCGGGAGGAGTACGTCTTCGTCTCGACGATGTCCTGGTTCCACCTCACCCTGCAATACGACTCGCCCATCGTCTTGACGCTGCGCGCCGAGGCGATGAGTCCCGAGCAACGCCTGTTCAAGATCGCCGAACGGGTGGGACTGCCCGCGCACGGACTGTCCAAAAGCTTCTTCGACATCGCTGACCCGGTCTCCCGGATCCTGATCCTCATCGAGAGCGACGCGGTCTCCACCCCCGCGCAGGTGCCCGCGCTGTACACGCCCGCCCCGGGCGGACCGGAGGACGACATGCGCACGATCATCACGCACTGGTCCCTCATCTCAGGTCGTGACATGAAGGCCGGCAAGGTCACGGCGGGCTGAACCGCCGGCCGGAAGGGAGGCGCGCATGACGGAACAGCCGTACTCGCCGTTCCTGGAGGCGGAGCCTGGCGGACGGGCCGAGGCGGTGCCGCCCGCCGTGTCGTTCCTGGCTGCGGAAACGCCGTTCGCGCAGATTGCGGCTATGCAGCCGGAGACGGCTGCCGAATCCGAGACACAGACGGTCACCTTGCCGACGCCTCTCGCCATCGAGGCCGAGTTGTGGGAGGCGGAAGACCCGTCCCCCGTCGCTGACGAGAGGGCCGCCGTACCGCCGTTCAACTTCCTCAAGCGCGTGCCGATGCCTGTCCCTCTGCTGTCGAGAACCCAGAGCGCAGCCAGGAGGACAAACAACCAGCAGTGGCACCCCGCGGTTTCGGGAGTCGACCCGGAGCAGATCCGCCGTCAGCTCTCCCAGTACGTCAACCTCACAGTCGTAGCCGTGGCGATCCACTTCTACAACAAGGACCACCCGACCGATCCCGTCGAACTCGGCACCCCACCCGTCGATGCAGTGTTCGTGGAGGCGGTACACCAGTTCCAAGCCAAGTGCTATCTCGAACCCGACCAGGTCGACGGGCTCGCTGGCGAGAGCACCCTGGACAGCCTCGGATTCATCACCCGACGCGGACTGCGCAAGGTCAACCGCGTCAACTCACGGGCGCTGGCTCGGCTGAAGGCCGCGGCACAACAGGCGGAGGAAGCCGCGCGGCTGATCCGCGAAACGACAGGCGGCGACTACACGGGCTGGTTCGACCACATCGTCAACCCGACGTTCCTCGGCCGACCCTTCAACCGGGGGATCCATGTCGAGCTGGCCCGCAGGCTGCGCGTCGCGGAGCGCTGGCTCCTCGGGCTGCCGGCGTACCAGGGGATGACGCCGGTGGAACTCGGCCGGGCCTTCAATCTGGACACGCCGACAGACCGTGAGCACGATCCGACCCACAAGGGCCACCGTCCGGACGGAACGAGCGTTGATCCCGATTCGAACAGCATGCACACGTTCGGGCTCGGGCTGGACATCCGGAAGCAGACGAACCCGCACGTCTCAGAGAAAAGCCTGCGGTCGCCGTTCACCTGCGCGCTGCAGAACGCGGCCGCGCTGCTGGGCCGTACTCCCCTGGACGGTACCGCGGCCGCATCCTTCGACCGGCTCGGCACCCATCCGTCTCTCACCACCTCGCAGATCCACGGGTCGCTGGCACGCCGCAACAGCGACCTGCTCGACTACCTGGCCTTGCGGGACCGGCTCGAGGGGATACGCCGCACGCTGGCGCAGCGCTGGGCAGCAGAGGACTGGGCTGCCGCGTTCGAGCCCGCCGAACGCCAGGCGGGCGAGACAGCAGGCATTGAAGCGGCGGCGGCCCGCTGGCTGGGGTTGATCAAAACGGACTACGCGAAGTTGAGGTCCGGCAGGTGGGAGCCGACGGACGGCTTCCTGAACCTTTCCGCGGACCTCGTGGTCGCACTGCGAGATAAAGCCTGCCTGTGCTGGGGGGCGGTGGACTTCGGTGCGGAAGAGAGCGGCGACATCATGCACTTCGACGCCCGGGTTGGAGGGCTCGGGGACATTCTGGCCCGCGACGGCCGGCATCGCGTGCGGGCGGGACACCCCTGCCTCGCCTCCTGACTCGGAGAGAGGGAATGCCTCGTCCCCTACCCGGCCTCCTGCCGCCCACAAGCCTGGTCGGCGGCATCGGCCATCGCCCTCGTGACCACACTGACCGGACTGGAATCCGACGTCCCCAACGGCCGCACCACCAACCTCGCCCGGACGGCCAGCAGCACGTTCGCCGGCCTACTCGCTCCGGCCCGGCGCGGCCATCCCTGGACGGGCTTGATCGTTCTCCGCCGGGTGGGGCACCAGGGAGACGCTGAACGTCACGCTGGTGCAGCCCGAGCTGGTGGTGGAAGTCAGCGTCGACGTCGCCCGCGACGCCTCCAGCCGGTGGCGCTACCCCGCACGTCTGCACCGCGCCCGCCCCGACCTCTCCCCCGCCGATATCCCCCACCTGACGTCGCCGCAGTGACGGCGGCGCAGCGCGGCGGCCCCGGCCGACGCGCGAGGAGCACCGCCGGCACCCGATCCCCTCACCCGCCGCCGGGCCCTGTCCCACCACCCACTTTCCTTGTTCTTCCTGCGGTGGGTGGGCCGGGGGCGTAGAGGGGATGTCGGCCTCGCGACCACAGCCCGACCGGCATGGTGACCTGCGGGGTTCACAGGAAGGTGCGGCAGAGAGCCCGGGCGGTTGTCGGCCGGGTTGTCGGAGGGGATACCGGCCCGGTCCACAGCGGTGTTGTCGCTTCGTGACCGTGGTCGGGCCTTCGCGGTCGACGTTCCGGTCGGGGCCGGCTGCTGGGCTGTCCGGTACGCGCGGCGCCAGGACGGCGCCGTACCGGACAGGAAGCGAGCAGATCCGTGATGATCGGCGTGGACGCGGGCAGCGGGGACCGGCTGGCGCTGGCGGTGCTGACGCAGTACCGGATGGCCACCACCGAGCAGATGCACCGGGTGATCGCCCCCGAGGTGCGGATCGAGCAGACCCGGCGGCGGCTGGCCCGGCTGCGTGTCGAGGGGCTGGTCGACCGGATCACCCTGCCGCAGGCCGGACGGACCCGGGTGTGGTTCCCCACCGCGTACGGCGTGCAACTCGCCTGCGAGTGGCCCGAGATGCGCGGGCGTCGGTCCTCCAGGACCGTGTCCGATCCGATCGCCGTACGGCTGAAGGTCGGCCACACGCTGACGGTGGCCGAGACCGCGCTCGCCTTCCTCGAGGACGCCCGTCGTCGCGGCGACCTATGCGGGCCGCTGGACTGGATCCCCGAGGTCCACCATCCGACCGGGAGCGGCGAGGCCGTCATTCCCGACGCGCTCATGTACTACCGGCGCGGCTCCGCCGACGGCGACGACGGGTCGATGCTGCGGGCGTTCGTGGAAGTCGACCGGGCCACCATGGGACCCGAACGCCTCGCCGCCAAGCTGCCCGCCTACGAACGGCTCTACCAATATGTGCCCATCGCCCCGGGGCGCCGACCGACCTTCCAGGAACCGGCGCAGGAGGAGTGGCGGCGGCGCTATCCGTTCTTCCCCCGCATCCTGTTCGTCCTGGACGGCACCGGCTCCACCGGTGTCGAGAACCGGATCAGGGCCCTGCGCGCGGGGGCCGGGCTGCTGGCGGCGTCGGGTTTCGTGTACGACGTCCCCGTCTTCGCGGCGTCGCTGGGCGACCTGGTCCACCACGGCCCCTCCGCCCCTGTGCGGCGCCCCGTACGCGATCCCGACCAGCGAGTCCACTGGACCGGGTCCGGACGCCGGCAGACGTGGCGTGCGGCCGCCGGCGTCCGGACCCGGTCTGCACTTCGCTTCGCTCCGGAGACCCTCGCGGCGAAGTGGTCGGCCACCAGGCCCGCGCGTATCTACCCGTTGTCGCCGTGGTCAGCCGCGCATCCGAACTCCCCCGGCCAGGCCTCGGGTGCGGGCCAGTTGCCGCAGCTCGGTGCGCGCCGCAGGTGCCGAGGGGGCGGTCTTCCAGTAGGGGTGCCACCACAGGCGTACGGACAGGTGCAGCAGGCGGCGGCGCAGGTCCGTGGTGTCACGGGGGTGGGTCGTGGCGAGTGCGTCGTAGGCGGCGTTCCAGGCGTGCTGCGTCTGGACCAGGTCGTCGGGGAGGTCGGTGGAGTCCATCTCTTAATTAGATCGCTTGTTCGAATCTTCTGTCACGCTGACACGCTTCCGGATGCGCTGACCAGTGTTCGGTGTCATCGAAAGCTGAGCGCTGTCGCCGAAGGCTGCTTCATCCTGAAGGCTCAGCAAGCGGACAAGGGAGACAGCGATGATCGCGAGAGTGGCCGTTTGGGAGCCGATGCCGACCGATGACCGTGACTGGGTGCTGGAGGCCGCCGCTACCGTGCCCGGCGTCCACGGTGCGTATCACCTGATCGATCCTGCAACTGGCAACGGACTGTCTATTGCCTTCTTTGAGGACGAAGCCGCAGCTCAAGCTGCACGAGGGGCGATCGAGAAGCGCGCCGAGGAGATCGGCTGGCACAACGCCCCGCACCCGGCACCCGCCTCCCAGACGATCTACAACGTCGCCCGACACTCCTCGCCTGGCAGCTGAGGGTGTGCCCTCAAGATTCAATGACACACGCCCGGCCTTGGACGGCACGGGACAACCAGCTGTGGTCGGGGCTGAGCGCGGTGCGGCCGCACCCGTGGTCGGCCTCCTGGTCGCCCCGACCATGACGGTCAGGAGGCGCGCAGGGCCGCGCCGGCCGGGCCGATCACCTCGGGCCCGAACTTGGCGCGGACCCGGTCGGCTGCCTTCTCCATGACCAGCCGGGCTTCGCGGCCGGGATCGAGGCTGAGCTGCTCGGCAACGGCAGGGGCGCCGGCATGAGCCCTGCGGCGCTGCGGTGTGGTCGCTGTCGCGGTGGGCATCTCGTCGTCGCTGGGGAGTGGCTTGTGTGCAGGTGGAGGAGCTGCGGTTGTCGTTGCGATGCCCTCGTCCCTGTGGGTGTGCCGGGGGTCGTGCAGCCGACGCAGCACTTGAGGTGGCAGGAGTTGGGCTGTTGCGTTGCGTATGCCGGGGTTGTGCCGTGTGTCAGGGGCTCATGGGGTTCAGGGGGCTGACGCCGGTCCCGGCATACAAGTCGGCGTTCAGGGACAGCAGGGCGGCGTCGTCACCGGTCTGGCGGGCCACGATGATGGCGGCTGCGGGGTGCAGGATCCGCCAGTCGGCCTGCCGCCAGCTTCCGGCGACCAGGGCGTGGGCGTGGGTGAAGTCGGCGATCGTGGTGAAGCGGCGTCCGAGGATGTCTGCCCCGGCTCCGGGTTTGTCGCGGTCGGCGACGGTGGCGGACAGGGCGGGGATAACGATCTCCGCGTGACCGTAACTGGCCTCCACGTAGAGGCCGTTGAGGAATTCGTCGCCTTCGGCGAGGGCTCGGATGCAGGTGTGGTCGAGCAGAACGCGCATCACGCGGCGTGGTGCTCCTGTCCGAGGCGCTGCAGGAGGGCTCGGGCGCGGGCGTCGTCGGACACGGTGACGCCGGTGGCGTGCCGCACTTCCTCCATGGCTTGCTGGACACGCTGTTGCTTCTCGGCCTCGGTCAGCTCGCGTGAGACGAGTTCGGCCAGGAGGTCGTTCATGGTGGTATTGCGCTCACCGGCCAGTGTCCGCAGGCGGTCGCGTACCTGCCTGGTGGTCTTGATGCTGGTGTCCTGCTCTCCCATAACGTCGCTCTACCAGCGGTAGAGCGCCGGTGACGTGGAGATCTGCGGACGGCGGGCTGAACGTGTGGGGCAGGACCGGTGCCGGCGTGGTTGAAGAGGGCGTGTCAGTGGGTCTTCGATCAGCTTGGTACCGCGCGCCGTGCAGGGCAATCAAGGCGGCACCCCATGCCTCCGCGGCTCCGCCCCCAAGGGTACCGATGAGGCCGGCAAGTCCTGCATCCACGCGGTGCATTGTGCCTGGCCCAGACGTACGACGCCCGGTGATCTCTCGCTGGTTGTCACATGAACGCGCGCCGCCTGAAGTTCGAGGACAGTCCAACGGCGCATAGCCGAGCCCGGCAGTTCCGCCCGCGTCCTGCTTACTGCTTACTGCTTACTGCTTACTGCTTACTGCTTACGCAACAGCGCGCAGACGAAGTTCTCCTCCACCCTCCGCAGCCGCTCCAGCAGTTCCGGTTTGTTCGTCTTGTTGATCTGGGTGGTGAGGGAGAGGGCCAGCGACCGCTTGCCGTCCGGGGTGGCTGCGACCAGCTGCGTGTAGCCGGGGAAGTTGCCCGTGTGGCCGTACACCACGCCGCAGCGGGTGGAGTACTGGAAGATAGCCAGACCGGCGTTGTTCGTGCCGGGACCCGCGGGTTCGGATGCGCCGTTCACCCAGTTCAGTTGCTGATGGCGTGTCCGGTCGGAGATCAGCTTTCCGCCGGCGTAGCCGCGGATGAAGGCCGTCATGTCCTTCGGCGTCGAGATGATTCCGCCCGATGCCCACACGCCCGACGCACTCAGTACCTCGCTGATGTCCTCGGGCGGGTCCGGCGGAGTGACGTCGTAGCCGTGCATGTACGGCTCGGGCATCCGGTAGCCCTGGGGCAGGCTGGTGCTGCGCAGATCCAACGGGCGATACACGAGCTGGGCGAGCAGATCTTCGTAGCGCCGGCCTGTCACCGCCTCCGCCATCAGTGCCACAGCGATGTTGTCGGAGTTGGAGTAGGTGTACCGGGACCCCGGACGGAACACCAACGGCTTGTCGGCCACGAAGTCCAGCAGTCGGCGCGAGTCGAAACGGCGGCGCGGATTCTCGGTCACCAGGGCCAGGAACTCCGGGTCCGCGCTGAAGTCCGGCAGTCCGCTGGTGTGGTTCAGGAGCTGCCGCAGCGTCACCCGATGCCATGCACGAGGCAGCCGGGGAAGCACCTTGCCGATGGTGTCGTTCAGACGTAGCTTCCCGCGGTCGACGAGCTGGAGGGAGACCGCGCCGCTGTACGCCTTGGCCGTACTGGCGATGCGCATGTGGTCGGTGACCTCGATCGGGCGGTCGGTGCCGGTCTCGGCAACGCCGGCCCGGTACACCTCGGTGCCCGACCCGCGTTTGAGGACGGCAATCGCTCCGGGCGGTCCGCCGGGCGCGGTGGTCAGTTCCTGCAACTGCCGTCGCAGTGCGCGGTCGTCGTCGGCGGGGACATCCGCGGCTTGGGCCGAGGCATGCACCAGCCCGGAGATGCAGGCAGCGACCAGCAGCGCGACAAGAGGTAGGCGGACCTGCGGGGAACTGGGCACTAGCACGGAAGGACTCCTGAAGCATGAGCGCAGTGGGACGTCCAGCTTCACCCGTCGGTCAGGAACCTGCGCGCGGCTCTGCTCCAACCAGCCGAGAGCGGTACGCGGGCGATGCCCCGGCCCAGTCCCGTTCGATCTGTCCGACCACTTCCCCGTTCGTGTCCTTCCAGCCGGTGACGATCAGCATCGTCCGGGCAAGGATCGTGACGAGCCGTCCACCCACCCGCAGAGCCCCGAGCACCGGACAGAGACCAGGGCCAGGAGCCAGCGCGACCGTGGAGACGATCCGGTCATAGGTCCCGGGGATGTCCCTGGTCGCGTCCGCGGTGACGAACTTCGGATGCAGCCCGAGCCGTCCGAGCCGTCCGGATGCCGCGCTCGTCAGATAGGGGTCGACGTCGAGGCTTGTCACGCGCTGGTCCCCGAGCCGGTGCGCCGCGTACGCGGTAAGGCCGCCTGCCCCGGTGCCGAGGTCGAGTGTGTCCAGCCCGTCACCGAGGCGTCCGTGCCGCAGCATCCGGACGACGAGACTCGGCAGGGTGGCGGACGACGTGGGCAGTCCCTCGGCCTGGTCACCGGGCATGGCGTGATCGGCGTGCAGTGTGCCCACACGGGTGATCAGTGACCGGTTCGCGTACGCGGCTTTCCGCCACGCGTCGGGATCGCTTTCCCCGTCCTGAGAGCTCGTAACAGGATCACGGGTGGGCCTTCTTGAGGCGTCGCCGGCAGATGAGGCTGCACGCCAGGGAGACGAAGCCGTCGTGGAGTCCGAGGCGTCGTTCCCATCGGATGGCGAGGCGTTTGAACTGGTGGAGGAGGGCGAGGGCCTGCTCGACGACGTGGCGGAGTTTGTGAAGCTCCGCCTGTCGTTCGCAAAGTTCAGCCGTGCGGCGTGCCTGCTACCGGTTGGCCACGAGGAAGTTCTCCAGGATCTCGACAAACCGCGCCGGCTGCTCCTCGGCCGGGTAGTGGCCGCAGTCGTCAAGGACGACCCCCGTGACGTCGTCGGCCGCCAGCCGCATCGTCTGGGCGGCATTCGCGCCGCTCCACAGCGCGCCGCCTAGGGCGAGCACCGGCAGCGTCAGCCGGGTCTTGCTGCGCTGCTCGTTCTGCGCGATCGTCTCGTCCAGCGCCCGGTAGTACGCGAAGCTCGCCCGCAGTGCGCGAGGATCCGCAGTGATCGCGTCGACGTAGACGTCGACGGCGTACGCGGGGATCGCGGTCTGCGTGGCGGCCTTGGTGGCGAACTGCCAGCCGAAGAAGAGCCGTTCCCGTCCCCGGACCAGTTCCTCGTTGAGGTCGGTGAGCCGGTTGAAGCCGAACTGCCAGAGCTTCAGGTTGGCCGCGGCCGGGCCGAAGAACGGCGGGGACGGCGTGAGGCCGGGGATCACTGCTTCGAGGATGGCGAGCCGGCCCACCCGCTCGGGGTGATCGGCGGCGAGGGCGTATCCGGTCCACGTGCCGATGTCGTGGCCGACCACGTCGAACCGGTCGTGCCCGAGCGCGGTCATCAACGCGACCAGATCGGCGGCGAGCGTGCCGGCGTCGTAGCCGTCGTCGGGCTTGTCGGAGAGCCCGGCCCCGCGCGAGTCGACGGCGACGACGGTATGCCGGCGGGCGAGCGCGGGCATCACCTCCCGCCAGGCGTACCAGGTCTGGGGCCACCCGCCGATCAGCAGCAGCGCCGGGCCGTCCCCACCGGTGACCGCGTGCAGCCGCAGTCCGTTCACCTCCACGAGCCGGCTGGTGAAGACGTCAAGGAATCCGTCAGGCAGCCGCAGCGAACTCAAGCTTGTCATGCTGGCGACCCTACCCATCTTTGAACGATCGGTACAAGATGTGTAGGCTGACGGACCATGGCAGGCCGCAAGCAATTCGACGTGGACGAGGCGCTACGACGTGCGATGCACGTCTTCTGGCGCTGGGGTTATTCGGAGGCCTCGATCGATCGCCTGACCGAGGGCACGGGCCTGGGCCGGGGCTCGCTCTACGGCACCTTCGGCGACAAGAGCGCCCTCTTCCGCAAAAGCCTCCAACGGTACGCGCAGACCTACCACCCGCTGTACGAGCAGGCACTGTCCGGCCCCCACCCGAGCCCGAGCGCCGTGGTGGCCGCCTACCTGCAGGTCGCCCTGAACCGTATCGCCGACCCGACGGTCCCGGATGGCTGCCTGCTCACGGTGTCGGCAACGCAGTTCCCGGCGCTTGACGCGGAGGGCCGGGCGATGGTCCGCGCCATGATCGACGGTTTGCGGGCGATGCTGGAGCAGGCGTTGCTGGCGGCGGGGGCCGGTGAGCAGGAGGCGGCAGAGCTGGCGTTGTGCACGCTGGCGACGAACAAATCTCTGGCAGTGCTGAGCCGCGCCGGTTTCTCGGGCGAAGACCTGGCAACCGTCGCGGCAGCCGCCGCAAAGAATGCCAAGGCTGTGCCGAACCGGCCGGCCGAACCCTCGGCGCCGCGATAGGCGGGAACGACTCCGTCGCCGACCACGAATCCGCATGCGCTGCTGATCATGACGATCATCAGTACACCGGTGAACCGGGCGATGGGGGCCAGTAATCGGCTCATACCGTCACCCTCACAGCACGCGCCGGTTCGAGTTCAACCGGAAGCCCGCTCGCGGGACTCAGCTCCGCGAAGTCATGGAAGCGACGCCGGAAGTTCCGGTGCCCGGTTTCTTACATGTGGCTTCTCATCCAATCGTCAACGTCGTTGGCTTCGGAGTGAATGCCGGAGTCGGCTCCGCAGGATTCTTCTTCGCCCGCTACGCAGTTCGCGGAATATTCGGGCTCAACGGTGGGATCCTGGCGAGTCATGAACAACTCGTATCGGAATACGGCACGGCTCATCAAAACCCCCTCTGGCTACGGTCGTTCAGATTGGCGATGGCGCCGGACAGTGCCTCTGAGAGCGTCACCAACTCGACGCGTTCCGGCGAGACGTCCCACTCCTTGCCACCTTCGAGGGGGCGAAGCTGGACGTACGGGCCCACGTGTCAATGACCTTGCCGACCTTGCCTGTGCTCGCGTCTCGGGCCGTGGCTCCGACGGGGGGCGGCCTCACGAGATCAGCCGCTTGAGTCCGGCGTGAACGGCCCGAAGGTCGACGGCGTGAGGATCGGCGAAGCCACCGCGCGGGCGCCAGCCGAGTAACGCCCAGTCCCCGAACTCTCTGCGCTGCATGACCAGCTGCGCCACGTCGTCCGGCGTGCTGTTGGTCGTGGTGGTGCTGGTCATGGTCGGTTGCCATACCCTTCGCGTCTCTGTGTGCTCGCTCCGTGACTTCCTGGTTCCACGATGGCCGCTGACGCGGAGGCTCGACAGTGCCAAGGGGTTTCCAACAGGCTTGGAAAGTCAGGTGAGTTGAACAAGTGAGCGAGTCGGAGCCTGCGAACGGCCTTGAGTGGTTCGGGCGAGAGCTGGAGGCAGCGTTAGAGCACAAGGGAGCCGCGCAGCAGGAGTTGGCCGACTTCACCGGCTACAAGGCCCCGTACGTGTCGAAGGTGAACAACGGCAAGGCGCTGCCGTCGCCAGAGTTCGCAGCAGGATGCGACCGCTTCTTCAACACCAGCGGATACTTCGCGCGGTTGCTGGTCAGGATCAGCCAACAGGGCTACCCGTCTCGGTTCGTGCCGTACATCCAGTACGAGCAACGAGCCACAGTCATCCTTGACTACAGCCCCGGACTGATCATGGGTGCGCTACAGACGGAGACGTACGCAAAGGCCGTCTTCCGGTCTTCGGGCCCACGGGACGGCGTGGAGGCGATCAACGACAAGGTGGCACGGCGACTCAACCGGCGGGAAGCCTTGGATCGGGACGAACCCCCGCTTCTGTGGTGCGTATTGGACGAGTCCTGTCTACAGCGAGTGGTAGGCGGGCCCGCGACGATGCGTGAGCAACTGGGCAGCTTGCTCAAGGACGCGGAGCCACCACACATCACGCTTCAGGTGCTCCCCTACACCTCAGGTGCCCCGTCTACGCATCTCGCCTTCACTCTCCTGGATTCAAGGACGAAGCAACCGTTCTCTACGTAGAGACTCCGGTCTCTGGCCAGGTGGTCGACTCCGCTTCTGCGGTCACAGAGAACAGGGTGACCTACGATCGACTTCGCGCCGACGCCCTCTCACCGGATGCCTCGCTCGCCCGCATTCGTTCGTTGATGGAGGAACTACCCGATGAGCAACACCCATGACCTGTCCCGTGCCGAGTGGGTCAAGTCTTCGTACAGCGGCGGCAACGAAGGGCAGTGCGTCGAGTGGTCACCCGCTTACGCGATAGCCCACGGTGTCGTTCCGGTGCGGGACAGCAAGACCCCCGCCGGGCCGACGCTCATACTCTCGCCCGAAGGCTTCGCCGGTCTCGTGGCGTTCGCCCGCAGCGCCGCCGACGCGTAACCCGCCCCGCAGCCCCGACTTTCCTGAGAGGCAGGAAAGTCGGGGCTTCCTGTTGTTCGGGCAGGGCGAAGCCCCACCCAGTGATCCGCCCTCGACAGACAGCCGCGCCCCTGTCATGAGGGCGCACGGGCCGGCGACCACGCACCAAAACGCGGGTGCCCCGTGCGCCCTTCCCTTGAGATTGCCACCCGTGCCGAGGGGCAACCAAGACGGGTTAGCAGTTCCACAGCCCGGTTGACCTGCGCGTTTCATCTCGCCAGTACCGAGGGGTTGCCAAGAAGGGTTAGCAACGTCAGTACCTGACCGGAACGGTCACGGACCAGCGTGGTGCCAGGTTCTACCGTCATCGGAGACGGTCAGAAGGACGAACTCTCACCGGCGCCCGCGCGGTACGAGGCTGGAGTGAGTTGGTGAGCTGACCGGGCGAAAGAGCTTGCCGAGCCGCCTACCGCGAGCTGACCCGGGCGGCTCATGTCTTGCGCCGTCGGTACGGCTCTGTGTAAGGCGTGGTCGTCTGCCCGGCCTGCTGCCGCACCACATCAATGCGGGGTCCCGCTGTGTAGTACCTTCCCCGGGCTTCGCCGTGAGAGACGAGCCACTCGAGGCGGACCATTTCCTTGATGTCCCCGGGGGGATGGGAGTAATTGTCAGTACCTGTGGGTGTGTTGTCCGGCCGCAGCGTCAGTGGGTAGGGGTCTGGTGACGTGGGGCCGGCTTGCGGGCCAGGATCTGAAGGCCCGCCGATGTGTTGCCGTTCATGGTGGTCACGGTGGTTCGTCGGGTGTCGATGGTCTCGAAACCGGCGAGCAGGGAGGTGAACCAGCCGCTCGGATGGTGGCGGCATACTGCGCCGTCGCCGGTCTCGAACACCCCGTAATTGCCGTAGGGCTCGGCGAACCTCGCGTAGCGGTCGCGGTTGCGCTGGTCGTCTTGTAGCAGCAGATCGCTGAGGTAGAGCAGCGCGCCGGGCTTGAGCACGCGGTGCAGCTCGCCCATCAGCAGCCGCTGTGCGCCGTCGCTTGGGATGCAGGTCAGCACCGCGAAGAGCACGACCACGTCGATGCTCGCGTCCGGGCAGGCCACAGTCGGCGGCGTGTCCAGCACCGCGAAGCGCATCGCGGGATGCATGCTGCGGGCCCGGGCGATCATCCCCGGTGAGGTGTCGACGCCGGAGAGGTTGTCAAAGCCCTGCTGTTCCAGCGCGTCCAGGGTTCGGCCGCAGCCGTAGTCGAGGATCGCGGCGTTTCGTTCGACGTTGTCCAGCCACGGTGTGCGCAGCGGGTGCGTGAATCGCTTCGTCGTCGCGGCGGCGTCCCAGTAGGCGGTCTGGCTGTCGAGGTCGGACACGGCGGATGCCTCCCATGGGCGTTTCGGGGAAAGTGGTCACGCTTCCACGGTCTCGGGGCGTTCGGCGAGGTGTCCGCGTTCGAAGCGGGCTCCGGCGCGGACGAGGGCCACGAGGTGGGGCGCGTTGACCGCCCTCCAGCGCGCCTGGGCGGATTCGACGAGCTTGAAGACCATGGCAAGCGCGGCGGCCGCGCTGCCGGCGCCCTTGGTGACCTTGGTCCTCAGCCGTACTGTCGCGAGGGTCGATTCGATGGGATTCGTCGTGCGTAGGTGAACCCGGTGCTCGGCCGGGAAGTCGTAGAACGCCAGCAGTTCGTCGACGTCGTCGGTGTTCTTCTTGACGGCCTTGGGCCACTTCGCGCGGTAGGTCTTCTCGAATGCGGCGACGGCCTTGACCGCGTGCTCGCGGTCCTCGGCGTTGTAGATGTCCTGCAGCGCGCTGGAGATTTCGGGCCGCCCCCGCAGGCGATCAGCGGCGGCCGGTGGCCAGGATGACGAGGAACTGGCCGCCGCCCGCCTCGATGTCGGCGGTCACCGGCAGCCCCGGTACCAGTCGGGAGAACCGGTCCACCAGCCAATCCGCCGTCTCTTGGGCGTCCCGCCTGGTCGGACAACGGCCCACCATCTCGCGGCCCCCCTTGCGCTCCAGCCTCCCGGCAACGGTGATCAGCGGCGCGGGTTCGACCACGTACAGGCGGTCCGGCCAGGCGATGACCACCTTGACCGCGCCCTTACGGGTGTTGCACCCACGGTGCGCGAGCCGCTCGGCGACCTTGGCCTTGCGGTCGGCGGTCCGGCCGTCGACGCTGGGCCCCCGCGGGTCGTTCACCGATTCGTCGGGGTCGACCGATTCGTCACACACCCAGCAGCGCCAGCCGTCACGCTCGGCCACATCATCAAGGAGACTCACCCGAGCAAACTAGCCTGCCCGGCCACCACCCCGCACACCAGGTGCTCGAGGAACGGGGCAGCCTGCCAGCACCCGGCACCGGCACCACGCCCTGATCTCTCGGCTGCCCGCTCCACGACGGTGGCACCCAGGCCAGGACACCACCGGACCGACGGCCCGGCCGCACGGGCCCGGCGGGCCTTCACCGTGAGCGTGGCGGCGCAGCAGGGCGGGCGGCGGAGTCCGGGTCCAGGGGCGAGGTCGGCTTCACCGCTCAGATGCACCGGTCTGGAAACGACTGCAGCCGGCAGACCCCACGGGCGCTACGAGGCGACTGTCTTCATTGCGGCCATCAACGAGTGGCTGTGACCAAGCGACTCAATACGGGAAGCACGCCTCGCAGGTCGCTGTCGTCCACCGTGGCGGTCGCCGCCGCCCGCGCTCCTGCCGAGGCGTTGAATGCCACGCTCAACCCCACGGATGCGAACAGTGGCAGATCGGAGCGGCTGTCCCCAACGGCTCCGCACGAGCGGAGAGCCAACCCCAACTCTCGCGCCTGGGCGAGGGCGAAATCTCGTTTGCCGTACTCATCGAAGTGGCGGGCGACCCGGCCCGTGAACCGGCCGTCCGTGGTCTCCAGCCGAGGTCCGCTGAACGCGTGGAAGCCGAATCGGTCGGTCAGGTAGCTGCCGACCGGCGACCAGGCGAGGGTTGCCAGCACGGGTACCAATTTGTTCCGCCAGCACCAGGCCACGGTCTCCGTGATGCCCGAGACCAAGGGAAGCCCGTCGAGCCAGCCAGAGACTTGTCCTTCGGGCATGCCCGTCCAACCTGCGGCATCCAGCTCGGAAACTTGCCGATTGTCCAGGGCGCCGGAGGCGTAGGCGTCCTCGGCCTTGGCCAACTCGTCTCGATGGCCAAGGAAGCCAGCCAGGAAAACCGACGAACTCGTACCTGGGACGAGGGTGCCGTCGACATCGAAGAACACAGCGCCCACATGATCGGATGAGAACACCGGCCAAGGATGTCACCAGCACGCGAGACGACGGATCGCGGGCGTCCCCGCGCACTTCCGATACACGCCCTAACGTCGCCACCCAGCCATCACGAGAGATCAAGATCGCGCGTTCGCTGTCCGCCTGGTGGGGTCATGGCGCTGACCGCGCGGCGATCCGGCGGCACACCGCTCGAGGTGCTGTTTGCTGCCGCTCGGTCTCAGCCGCTGTCCTTGCGGTAGTGCTGGAACAGTGCCAGGGCCGCTACTGACGGAGCGTCCTTGAATCGGCCTTCGGCGATCAGCTGCCACACCTCCGCCTCAGAAAACCAGCGGCTGATCAAGCCGGCTTCTTCGTCGTCCAGGTGAGGCTCGCCACGGGTGAGATCCGTGGCAAGAACGACGTGAAACCCCTGGTCACAGTATCCGTAGGCCTCGAAGAGGTGCCCCAGGGGCGTCATCGTTCGAGCGGCCAGGCCCGTCTCCTCCGCAAGTTCACCGCGCGCCAAGTCCAGCGGGTCTGCGTCCGGTCTGTCTTCCCAGGTGCCCTGAGGGAACTCCCAATAGCGGGCTTTCACCGGATACCGGTACTGCTCAACGAGGTGGAAGCCCCCGTCCTCATGCGGAATGATCAACGAAAAGTCCGGTTTGTGTACCACGCCGTACAAGCCCTCTGCGCCGTCGTGGCGCACCGTCCTGTCCTCGCGAACGGTCATCCAGCGGTTCTGGTAGACCACGGTCGAGCTGGCGGCTGTGAGCTCATGCTCGGGTAACGATGCGTCGGAGATCATGCCGTGACGTTAGCCGAGACTCGTTGACGACCTGTTCGACGAGATCGCCCCCGCCCCGGTCCTCAAGATCCGTCCCATATCCCCAGTCGCTTGAGCCTGCGCTGCCGGCGCCGCTCCGAGACTGCCGTGAGGCTGAAGACAAGTCCGATGAGCAGCCCGAAGACCACAGCGAACAGGGGATCGTCGGGCTCCTCCTCGCGCGACACCATCAAAAGGAAGAGCGTGAAGGGAACGGCGACGCAGAGACCGGCGCCGATCGGATGCCGGGCCACCCATTTCTGCACCCGAGTTGGACGCCGCTGCCCACCCATGGCCCGATCCAGAGCCCAGAACGCCTCGCTCAGGGACCGCCACCTGTTCGCCACGGCAGAACAATATGGCAGTCGATCAGCTGCCCCTGGCCGAGGGTTCATTACCGAGAACCGCCCGAGCGCCGGGTTCACGGCCCGGCGCCGCCCGGCTGAAGGTGCGGGCCTCCAGGTACGCAGTCCAGTCGGTAACCGCGCGGGAACGCCATCGCGTTACGGTGCTGAGGTGGAGGCCGAGCAGGGCTGAGAGGACGGCCGCAGGCATGTCCTGAGCGAGCTGGACCAGGGCGGTTGCTCGGGCGGGACGACTGGGGATTCCGTGGTCGGTGAGGCGGCGGGCCAGCGCGCTGCCGGTGATATGACGGCCTGGCTCGGCTGCGGGGAAGAGCCAGCGGTTGGGGTAGTTCGTTACCCAGCCCGGTGGCCGCGGCTGGTTGGCGAACTCGCTCAGGAGGCGGGGCAGAGGGGCGGGCAGGCGGATGGGGACGCGGTCCAGGACGAGGACTGTTTCCTGATTCCGCACGGTCACGGCGTCGGCGCTCGCTGGACTGATCGCCGTGGCGTACCCGGCGCTGATACCAGCGATGACGATCGTTCTCGCTGCGTTCGTCGTCCTGGTCGCCTTCCTGAAGCTGTGAGGGCGGCGAGGCTGTCCGGCGTCGGCCGGATCAGGGACTTAACGCGGGCCCGTCTGTCGGCAACGGCAGTTCCGTATCCGCCTCAATGGGGGAGGCGCGGAAAGACGCGGCGCAAAGTCCCATACGGAACGATGCGGCCCGTCTTTGCCGCCACCCCTGTTCTGCGCCCCTGAACCCGCCCAGGAAGAACGCGATTTCACCTGACCGGGGGGGTAACCAGAGTGCGCGTCCGGGGGTCTGGCGCAGCCCGTTCCGGCACTCAACCTCATTCCGGAGGCCGTCGGCCGCCCATAGCGTCAAGGCATGACGAAGGACTATGTGGTGGGCGATGACGGTGTTGGGCGTGGGAGCACGACGCGCAGGGGTGTGTTGCTGGGGCTTGGCCTCGCCGCGGGTGGCACTGCCTTGGGCGTGGGCCCGGTCGCGACCGCGTCTGCTGCCGCGTCCGGGCGTGACGGCAACAGCCGGAGCGGGAGAGGGCCGTGTACGTATGTGCTGGTGCATGGCACGCACAGTGCGGGAGCGTATTGGCTGCCCGTCGCGCAGGAGTTGACGCTTCGCGGTCATCGCGTCGTCGCGGTGGATCTGCCGTTGCACGGCTCGCAGGCGTTCGTGCCGGAGTCGTACCAGAGGCAGGATCTGGCGGCCATGGCCACCGAGTCCTCACCTGTCGCCGCCCTCTCTCTGGACGATTACGAGAAGCACGTGACGCGTATCGTGCGCCGCGCGGCGGCGCACGGCCCCGTGATCTTGGTTGGCCATAGCCTGGGCGGCGCGACCGTGAGCCGGGTGAGCAACGCCGTACCGGAACTGCTCCACCACATCTGCTATATGGCGGCTTTCTGCCCCAGCCCCGCCCTGCCGACCCCCGACGCCTGCACTGCGGCGCCGGAGAACGAGAACGCGCTCATACCGTTCGATCAGATCATCGGGGATCCGGAACGGCTCGGTGTGATGCGGCTCAATCCCCGCACGGGTGACTTGGGGGACCTCAAGGCGCTCCGGGAAATGATGTGCGCGGGCTATCCGGACGATGTGTTCCGGCAGCGGCTCGGCAGCATGCAAACGGACGAGTCGACCACGGCTTATGCGGGGTGGGCCGTTGGCAGGGTGGAGACCTGGGGACGGCTGCCCCGCACGTATCTCCGCTTCGGCAAGGACCGGACGATCGCCACGGAGCTCCAGGACCGGATGATCGCGGAGGCCGATGCGCTGACGCCTCACAATCTCTTCCGGGTCCATGACTTCCCGGCCGCTCCGCACATCGGCCCCCTGGACCCGGCACCGGTGGCGAGCGCACTGGCCGTGCTCGTTCCGTAAAACCTGGCTGTTCGTCAGATCACCACGCCTCACGGTACGTGATCGCCTAGGACTGGGATTCGCTTTCGCAACGGGCCCTGGCGCGGCCCGATCGGTGTGGTGATGCTGGTCGAGTTCCCGCGTGGCCATAGCGGCGGTGTCGCGCCGGCTGCTCCTTTTTTCCATGGTCCTGTCCGGCCGGGTCGCGGCCACGGGCGGAGTGGGGGCGGCCGGGCGGGTGTCGTGTCGTTGTCGGGTCAGGCCGGTGTGGGGGTGTCTGTGGCGGGCAGGTCGGGGTTGATCAGCCAGCGGATTGTCTGGATTCGCCCGTCGCGTATGTCGAGTGCCAGGGCGCCGAGGAGCGTGCCGTTGCGGTCGCGGAAGACTGCGCCTGGGCGGTGGCTCACTTGTTGGGGCTCCATGGTGACGCCGATGCGGACCAGTGCCGGGACGATTGTGGCGAAGGCCCGGGCGACGTGGTCCGCGCCGGTGATGCGTCGCGGCCAGGGTGGGGCCTTGTCGTCGTCGTCGCTCGCTTTCGATGCGGCGGTGGTGAGCTGGTGGCACGCCTCTTCCGAGCAGCCTACGGCGGACGCGATCTGGGAGGGGCCGCACTCGAAGAGCTCCCGCAGCACGAATGCTGCGCACTCCAGCGGGGAGAGCCGTTCCAGCAGTGACAGGGTCGCCGCCGAGGGCGGTTCCGCCGGCCGCTCCGGGTCGTCCGGCAGTGGTCCGGGGAGCCATGGCTCGGGGTGCTTGTCCCGCCGTGGGTGGACCTGGTGCAGGGCGTCGATGCAGATCCGGGTGACGGCGGCTGTGAGGAACTCGCGGCCCGACGCGGGTTCCTCGGGCGTGGCCTCGTAGTGCAGCCAGGCCTGGTGCACCGCGTCTTCGGGCCGGCCTGTGCTGCCCAGTATCCGGTGGGCGATCGAGAGCAGCAGGGGCCGTGCCTCCTCGAACTCTTCGGTCCGGCTCATGCATGCCCCTCCTTGGATCCGAAGCGGGTGTCGGGCCGCCGGTGAAGTCGCGTGTCTCCGGGGTGGTGGCGGGGTCGGCTTGCCGGGTGCGCCGCGAGGACTGCTCTGTCCGCGTTGTCGGTCGGGGCGGCCGTTCGGCGGCCGGAGCGGGGGTGTCGTCGCGAAGGGGCGGAAGCGGGTGGGCTGCCGCGGGGCGGGCGTATGCCGACACGCCCGCCCGCCTCCGGGGGGAGGGAGGCGGGCGGGATGACTTGCATTCCCACCGTAGGGGTGGTGTGGGGGCATGTCCCGTGCGTGTTAGGGAAGTTCGAGCGTGGCTGGCGTGGGGGTCGAGCGCGCACGGTTGCGTCGTGTACGTGAGGCGGGGCGGGCTCCGGCTGGGCGTCAGTGTCGGGCTTGGGTGGCGTAGACCGCGAGGAAGGCGGCGAGTCCGTGCACTTCGGCGCCGGTCGGTCCGAGGGCGGTGAACGGGATGCTGTGTCCGAGGGCGGCGGACAGCGTGCTGTGTGCTCGCAGCGCGGCGGCTGCCGGGCAACCGGGCTGGCTGTGGGTTGGGTCGAGGCCTGCCATGGAGCGGGCCTGGGCCGTGGCTTGAGAGGTGATGTCGGTTTTCTGTGCGTGGGTTGTCGGGGTCGGCATGGCGGTGCTCCTTGTCTTGTCGGGGTGCGAAGTCGTGGAGGGCTACCGCGGTTGGGGGATCATGAGGAGTCGGCGCGGGTGGAGTGTGGTGTCTGCTGCTGCGCGGACTTTGGTGCCGGGCTGGATGGCCAGTTGCCATTCCTGTGTCACCGCGCCGAGGAGGATCTGGAGTTCCTTCCAGGCGAACGATTCCCCGACGCATCCTCTGGCTCCGGTGCCGAAGGGGATGTAGGACGCGTCCTGTGTGGTCGGTCTGAGGGAGAGCCAGCGATCCGGGTCGAAGCGGTGCGGGTCCGGATAGCGGTCGGGGTCTCTGTGCAGCAGGTAGGAGCTGAACAGCACATGTGTGCCCGTGGGGAGGGTGTGGTCGCCCAGCGTGGCGTTCGAGAGGGTTTTCCGGCAGGTGATCCACACGGGTGGGTAGAGCCGCAGGACTTCCGTCAGGAACCGCATGGTGTATCCGGGCGGCCCATGTCCGTGCTCATGTCCGTGTGCCTGGGCGGGCGGGGTGTCTGTGCCTGTCGTCTGTGCCAGGTCCTTGAGGACTTTTTCCTCGATCAGGGGGTGGGAGGAGAGCACGTAGAGGGCCCAGGACATCACGGACGCCGTGGTGACGGTGGCTGCGGTCAGCATCATGACGGCCTCGCCGCAGATCTGGTCGGTGCTCAGGTCAGGGGTGCCGTTCCGTCCGGTGTCCGACAGGAGTGCCGAGAGGTAATCCGTCGTGGGGTCCGGGGGGTTCAGCTGGTCGGCGTCGGCGATGTATGAGGCGAGGAGCGAGCGGAAGTCCGCGAGGGCCTTCACCAGCCGTTGGGACGTTGTCTGTTGTTGTGCGCGTGAGGCCGCCTTGCCGTGCAGCGGTTTTCTGATCATCTCCCAGGACAGGGTGGCGAGGTGTTCGCCGAGCACGCTGGACACCGTGTGCGGCAGGCCGCCGAAGAGGGTGCTCAGGGCGATGGCGCTCGCTGTCCGGCACATCTGGGCCTGGATGTCGACGGCCTGTCCGGGGCGCCAGGAGGCCACCGCGTTCCGGGCGATCTGCGCCATGGCCGGGGTGTGGTCGGTGACCGCCGCCGGGCGCAGGTAGGGGTGTGCCAGGCGGCGGTAGTGACGGTGCAGGGTGTCGTCCTGTGCGAGGAGCCCTGCTTTGCTGAGGACCCTGGCCTTCTGGAAGAGGTCGCCCTTGCCGTAGTTCTGGCCGTCCTTGACGAGGATGCGGCGGACGAGGGCTGGATCGTTGACGAATTCGGCGGGGGTGCCGTCCACCGACACTGTGCGGACCCGGTGGCCTCGCAGCAGTTTCTCCATCCGGCTGAACCGGAATTCCATGGGCCCGCTCGCGCTACGCGACGCTGGCGGCATGGTCGATCGAGGGCATCTGGTCCAGTCGGCTGCGTGTGCGGAAGCGGTAGTAGGACTGGAGTTTGTAGTACTCCTCGCCGGACGATGTCATGGCCGCGTACACCATTTTGGGGTCGCCGGTGCCGTAGGGGACGCTCTTCAGAAAGTGCTCGATCTTGGGGCCGAGGCGGGCGGGAAGTGACAGCGGGTCGTGTGTCTTGACGCTGAAGGCGATACGTTCGACGTTCGGGGAGTTCCAGCTCAGCGTGGCGTAGAGGCCGAAGGCGTTCTCGCAGAACCTGAGCATCTGTTCGCTCGGGGCGGGCAGTCCCAGGGCGTGGTGCATCTCCAGGACCGAGGCCGGCCGGCGCAGGTGTTCGGGGAATCCGGTGAAGTACAGGTTGGCGGTGCCGTTGCGGTAGTCGATCGCGACGACGTCCGCTTTTTCGTCCAGGCCCCGGTCGGCGAAGAAGGCGAAGTTCTGGGCGAGGCTGGGGGGCATCGAGGGGAGGTCGCGGAGTTTTGTGAGGCTCTGGGGGTCGTCTCCGGGGAAGTAGACCCAGATCTTCCTGAATCCGCCGACGATCCCGAAGTCGATGCCGTAGCTGTCGATGGGGCAGTGCTGCTGGATGTCGGAGAGCAGGGATTCCGCGGGGTGGCCGGTCTCGGTGATCAGGCCGTGGGAGCGGGCCCGGACGTAGGGGTCGAGGTGGTGGGGGATGGTGAAGCGGCAGTCGAACTCGCCTTCGTGGTGGGCGTTCGTCGCTACCCGGAAAGCGATGATGGCCTGCGGGATGACATCCTCGTACGCCTCCAGGACGGGCCAGACCGTCTCGCGCGGGCATGCCACGTCGATGAGCCCGGCCGATTCCTCGACTCCTGCGAAGAGTTCGGCCAGCTGCGTGGTTCCCGACATGCTTCCTCCAGGTGTCGTGCTCGGGTGGGTCACTTGTTGCGGTAGGCCACGCGCAGGGCCATGTTTGTCAGTTCGCCGCGCCATGCCGGGGTGATGGGGGCGTCGGCGATGGCCGCGCAGCCTTTGTCGACGAGGCCGGCGATGTGCTGTTCGACGTCTTGGGGGACGCCGGTGTCCACCAGGCGGCGGCGTACCTCGTCGGCGGTGTGTCCCGGTTCGGTGATGAGGCTGCCGATGTGTGCGTCGCGCTGCATCGCCCATCCCAGCAGCAGGGTCATCTTGTGCTGGCTGAAGTCGAGGCCGGCGGTCTTGCCGGTCTGGGCGGGGTCGCCGAAGGCGTCGAGCAGGTCGTCGCGGAGCTGGAAGGCCTCGCCGACCGCTTCGCCGTATGCGGCGAGGGCGGGGGTGAGGTCGGTGCGTCCCGCTGCGCCGGCGCCGACGACCAGGGGGCGGTGGATGGTGTAGCGGCCGGATTTGATGAGGGCGATCAGGCGGGACAGGGCCGGGTCGACGTTGAATTCGGCGGCCGCGGCGACGTCCATGTACTGGCCGATCATCACTTCGGAGCGCAGCCGGTGCCATTCGGTGAATCCGCCGGAGGGGGCGTGGGACATCAGCTCGTCGGAGTAGACCAGGGCCAGGTCGCCGACGAGGAGGGCGACGCCCTCGCCGAACCGGCGGGATTCGCCCTGCCAGCCGCGGCTGCGGTGGAGGGTGGAGTGCAGGAGGTGGACGGCGGGCTTGCCGCGGCGGGTGCGGGAGTCGTCCAGGACGTCGTCGTGGACGAGGGCGGAAATGTGCAGCAGTTCCAGGGCCGCGGCCGCGTCGATGATGCCGGGGGTGTCGGGGTCGCCGCCTGCGGCGAGGTAGCCGGTGAGGCAGAAGGCGGGGCGGACGAGCTTGCCGCCGTCGGTGACGAGGCCGGACAGTGCGTCGATGGCGACGACCGCGTGTTTGTGCACCTCGGCGTAGCGGGTGCGTTCGGCCGCGAGGAAGGAGCTCAGCCGGTGTTCCACGCGTTGAAGCAGGTCCTCGACGGTGCGCCGCGCGGAGGCAGTCGGCTCCTGGTCGGTGGCGGCCCGGCGGGTCACTTCAGTGGTCACGACACATCTCCTTGGGCGGGGCTTGTGCGCTGGGGCGGAAACGCGGACGGGGTGGCTGGCTGCTGCGTCAGCGTGCGTGGTGCGGATGCAGCGGAGGTGGAGCGTGGTTGGAGCGGAAGCCGAAGCGAAGAGAGACGGTTCGGTATTCCGCTCGGTGATCTGCTTAGCCGTCATGGCCGGTGTCATGGCCGGTGTCATGGCCGGTCGGCGGCATCGCACGGACTTCGTC
This sequence comes from Streptomyces sp. NPDC093544, assembly GCF_040683495.1. Classification (NCBI taxonomy): domain Bacteria; kingdom Bacillati; phylum Actinomycetota; class Actinomycetes; order Kitasatosporales; family Streptomycetaceae; genus Streptomyces; species Streptomyces sp. NPDC093544. The sequence goes on from NZ_JBFBEA010000035.1 coordinate 59,230, forward strand.
GCAGGATTCCCGGCTGGAGTACGCGTCTGAAACGGTCGCCAAGTCATCGCCAAGCGGGGTGAGCGAGGGTTGTGGCGCATGCCGCATACATAGGCTGACCCTTGGAGGAGCTCATGCCAGAACCCGCTGGATTGGATCAGGTCTATTCGGCGGTTGAGGAAACGGCCCGGATATTGGGCGTGCCGTGTTCGCCCGGCCAGGTCTCACCGGCTCTGACGGCGTTCGGAGACGAACTACCCGGAGCCCACATTGTTTTCAGCATGGCGGCCGGTGAACGTCATCGGGGGGAGCTCGACTTCGACTTCTCGGTGACTCCCAAGGGCGTGGATCCCTATGCCACCGCGCTGGCGAACGGTCTCATCAAGGAGACGGACCACCCTGTCGGCTCACTGCTGGCAGAGGTCCAGGCGCGCTGTGCCATTGCGAGTTACGGTGTCGAGTACGGCATCATCGGCGGTTTCAAGAAGTCCTATGCGTTCTTTCCGCTCGACGACTTCCCGCCGCTGGTGAAGTTCGCCGGCATCCCGTCCGTGCCGCCCTGCCTTGCCGGGCATGTGGGCACGCTGACGGGCCTTGGCCTGGACGACAAGGTGTCGGCCATCGGGGTCAACTACCCCAAGCGCACGCTGAACGTGTACCTCGCCGTGGGAGCGGTGGAGGCGGAGGCCAAGCTTTCGCTGCTGCGCGCGTTCGGGTTCCCGGAGCCGGACGCGCAGGTCGCGGAGTTCATCAGGCGGTCGTTCTCCATGTATCCCACCTTCAACTGGGACTCCTCGGCGGTCGAGCGCATCTGCTTCTCCGTGAAGACCCAGGACCCGTGGGAGCTTCCCGCTCCCTTCGACCCGGAGATCGAGAAGTTCGCGCGTGATGTGCCCCATGTGTACGCCGGTGGTCGCGAGTTCGTTTCCGCCGTCGCGCTGACATCGTCCGGCGAGGCGTACTACAAGCTCGCCGCCTACTACCAGAAGGCGCACGAGTCGTCGAACGCTGCTTTTGCGGCCAACCGGGATGACGGGGCGTCATAAGTCCTGTCTCACCGTGGAGTCGGCGGTGGGAGTGCCGGTCGACTCATTCTGTGGTGGAGCTCAAGCGGGTGATGGGAAGGTCGTGCCACGCTCGGTCCATTCCATGGAATGGAGTCTCTATTCGGGCCGGGCGGTTCATTCACGCCCGGCGTCATGCCCGGTCAACGACAACGACACCGCTCGGACTCCGTCACAGGATCTCCGGCCGTAGTGCACATCGGGCGCCAAGCCCGCACCAAGTGCCTGACAAGCCGGCGGCAAGCGGAATGGGCGACCATACCGGCGAAAAGCCAAGGTTGTCACCTGGAGGGTGAATACATGTCTACAGCAGCTGAAGTGGAAGAAGCGTCGGCCATCATCACCGCGTACGGGCAGGCATTCGCGAAGGCCGGCGCGGCGGCGTACAACGGGCCGCGCGAGAAACTTGCCGAGAACATCGTCCGGCTCACCCTGGAGTTCTTCGAGGACCCCGAGTGGCAGCCGCAGCTCCTGCAGGCCGTGCGTACCGCGACCGCCGACAAGGAGGGCGCGGAGCCGATGCGCAACCTGTTCTCCGCCCAGGTCTTCGCGCAGGCGGGCGCGGCACTCGAGGAGGACCCGCTGAGCATCGACGAGCTCGCGGGCAAGCTCAGCATCAAGCCGATCCACATCAACGCGTCGGCCGCACAGCTCTGGGGCGTGTTCCTGATGCGTTACGTCCTGGGCGTGGAACCGATCGCGTCGGCATCGGTGGACGAGATCGTCGAGCTCCTCGCGCCCACGGTCGAGCGCTACATCGTCGGCTAGCGGAAACCCCGGCCGGCGGAAGAAGCAGCGGTAGGAACCGTCCGGCCCCGGATCACTGGGAGGACCACTAACGTCATGAGTACCTTAAGCAAAGATTCACCGGACCAGGCGGGCGGCCAGACCGCCGCCGATCCCCGGCGCTGGAAAGCGCTGGCTGTACTCACCGCGGTGCAGTTCATGCTCATGCTGGACGTCACCGTGGTGAACATCGCGCTCCCCAACATCCAGGGCGACCTCGGTTTCTCCACCGAGGGTCTCGCCTGGGTCGTCAACGGCTATCTGCTGACGGCCGCCGGATTCCTGCTGCTGGGCGGGCGTGTTGCCGACCTGCTCGGCCGCCGCAAGATCTTCGTGGCGGGTGTCCTGGTCTTCGGCGTTTCCTCGATCATGTGCGGGGCCGCGAACACTCCCGGTCTGCTGGTCACCGGCCGGTTCCTTCAGGGATTCGGTGAGGCGCTCGCGGCGCCGGCTGCGCTCGGTCTCATCGCCGTGCTGTTCACCGACGGCAAGGAGCGGGCGAAGGCCCTGGGGATCTGGGGCGGACTGGCGGCGCTCGGCGGGGCGGTCGGCTCGGTCGTCGGCGGTCTGGTGACCGATTTCATCGACTGGCGCTGGGTCTTCTACATCAACATCCCCATCGTGGTGCTGGCGCTGCTGGTGATTCCGCGCCTGATGCCGGAGAGCCGGATGGCCCGCCGCGAGGGCCAGCGGCTGGACCTGGTCGGCGCGCTCACGACCACCGGCGGCCTGGTGGGGATCGTGTACGGCCTGCTGAAGGCGGCCGACCATCCGTGGGGCTCCTCGCAGGTGCTGCTGCCGCTGCTGGGCGGGATCGCCGCGCTGGTCTTCACGGCTGTGTGGGAGTCGCGGCAGCCCGAACCGATGATCCCGCTCCGGTTCTTCAGGAACCGCACGCGGGTGACGAGCAACGTCGTGAGCATGATGTCGTTCGCGTCGTTCTACACCTATGCGTTCGTGGCCACCCTGTACCTCCAGCAGGTGCTGCACTACTCGCCGATGGAGACGGGTCTGGCCTACATTCCGCTCACCATCGCGACGGGCGTCGGCATGGGTGTGTCCACCGCGCTGATGCCCCGCATCGGGGTCAAGCCCATCGTGGTCATCGCCTTCTTCGGCGCCGCCTTGGGGCAGCTCATCGCCGCCAACGGCTTTTCCGCCGATGCCAGTTACATCGGCGGGGTGATGCCCGGTCTCGTGGTGTTCGCGTTGTTCAACGGCATGGGCTTCCCCGTCCTGATCAACGGTGGGCTGCACGAGGTCACCGGGCAGGACGCGGGGCTGGCCTCGGGTGTGCAGACCTCGATGCAGCAGATCGGCGCGGCACTGGGCCTCGCGACTCTGGTGCCCATCGCGCTGCGCTACGTCAACGACCACGCGGCGGACGGCAACCTTCCGGCGGTCGCCTCCGACGGATACGCGCTGGCGCTGCACGTCGCCGCGGGCGTACTCGCCGCCGCTGGTCTGATCGCCCTGTTCCTGCTCGGGAAGGTGAGCACCGAGAAGCGGGACGCGCACGCGGAGGCCGCCGACGTGCTGGCGGAAGCGCCCGCCCCTGCTGAAGCGCCCGCTCCCGAGGTGGCCAAGGCATGACCGGCGCCTGACCCTCAGCAAGTCAGTCAACGCACCACCCCCGGACCCGTCCGGGGGTGGTGCGTTGTGCTGTCCGCCGCTCGGCGACGGGGAGAGCACCCTCTCGTCGGCATCGAGGCGCTGCGCGGTGAGTTCACCGAGGCGGTGATGGTGCGTGGCGTGGCTAGGAGCGTACGGCTTTGCTGTTCACGCCCGGAGGCCGCCGACGTGCCGGCGGAAGCGCCCGCCCGGTCGGCGTGCTGCGGATGCCCGACATTCCCGTTGGGCTCGAAGGCCCGGAGGTGATCTGTGCCTGGGGCGGGCGGATGCGTAGCCCGGCATGGGTATGCCGCGAGGGCTGCTACAGCTCCGCCGGCAAGGGTGGGCGCAGGAGGTCGCCCAGCGGCACTACCCCGTGGTGGGGCGGTTGGCGGCGGGCGCTGCCGTGCGGTCCGCGCTGGTCCGGAATCGTCGCGGGGCGCCGGGCCGGCTTCGTGGCCGCTCTGGGGTGCGGTCGCCAGTCCAGGGACGGCGCGTGGTTGAGTATCTGCTTCTCCAGCAGTTGAAGCGCCGGCCGCGGATCGATCCCCAACTCGTCCGCCAGCCGCCGCTGGTTGGTGCGCAGCACCGCCAGCGCGTCGGCCTGCCGGCCCGCCCGGTAGAGGGCCAGGCTCAGCAGTTCGCAGCCGTATTCACGCAAGGGATGGTCCTGGACGAAGGCCTCCAGTTCGGCCACCGCGATCTCGTGGGCGCCGGCCGCGAGAAGGGCCGCGCAGCGCCCCTCGACCGCCGACAGCCGCAGCTCCTCCAGCCGTGCCACGTCCGGCCGTACATAGGCGGTGTCCGCCACCTCGGCGTAGGCCGACCCGCGCCACAGCGCCAGCGCCCCCTCGAACTCGTGTACCGCGCAGTGCGGATCGCCCCGGTCCAGCGCCTGCCAGCCGGCGACGGCCCGTTCGCTGAACCGGTGTACGTCGACCTCGACGACCCGGCTGTCGAGCAGATAGCCGCGTCCGTAGGTGCGCAGCACCGTCGGCTGTGTCCGGGCCCCGCGGCCGGGCTCCAGCACCCGTCGCAGGTTGGCGACATACGCCTGGAGCGAGGAAACGGCCGACGGCGGCGGGTGCCCGGTCCACAGCTCCTCGACGATCACGTCGAAGGCCACCGGCCGGCCCACCTTGCTGACCAGCAGGGCCAGCAGGGCGCGCTGCTTGGGCGCTCCCAGGCCGACGAGGCGGTCGCCGACGACGGCCTCGATCGGGCCCAGGGCGCGGAAGGCGACCATGGGGTGCGGTGCGGGCATCTGCGGCGGCCGCTCCGTGGCCCACCGGGTGTCCTGCGCTCGCCCGGGTGGCGTGGTCGCATGGCTCCGGCCGGCGTTCGCAACGCCCTTCGTGACGGCGGTCGTGACGGTGTTTCCCGTGGCTGGCTGGCCGGCCGCTGCGATTTCGGGATCGAGTTCGAGCTCTCTGGCTACGCATCTGCGCAGCGCCTTGTTGGTGCGGCGGAGCTCCCGGATCTCGCGTTCCAACTCCGCGATGCGCCACGCATCCGGGGGGCAGGGGCTCGCGATACCGGCGTCGGCCCTCTCGTTCGCCATCCGTGAACTCTCCCTTTCCACGGGCGTATTTCCCTGTCGCGGATTCTGGTCAGGCATTCCTGAGCAGGCATTCCTGAGACATTGTGCGCACCTCTGGGCGGCGAAGGTCTGAGTCACAAGCCAGTGCCGATCGATCCTCCAGCCATGTTCAAGGTGCGTGGCCGACGCTGGAGCGCGGGAAGCAGCGGGAGGGGTGGCCCGGGGGCGGCGTTGGTCTGCAGCGGGTCCTGCGAGGTTTCCACGGTCAGCGCGTGCCTGCGGCGATCTGGGCCTCGGTGTTGCGCTGGTCGCCGTCGCGGATGACGTCGTGGGTGACGTCGTGGGTGACGTCGTGGGTGGGCAGCTTGGTGCCCACCCCCGGCCACGTCACGCCGGGGACCCGGCGCTGCTGCTCTGCGGGCGGTGGACTCGTCGGCGATCTCGTGGGCGATGCGGGCGCCGGACTCCGGCAGCTCGACGACGGGGTCGGTGATCTCGTACTCGCCGTCGCCATGGAGTTGGCGCCGAAGGTGTTCGTCTGCGCCGTGTCGATGCCGGCGTCGACGTACGCCTCGTGGACGGAGCGCACGGTGTCGGGGCGGGTGGTGACGGGGACCTCGTTGCAGCTCTCCAGTTGCCGGAGTCCTCCAGGGTGGGGTCCTGCTCCCGGAGCATCGTGCCCATGGCAGTGGGGCCTATGACGGTGCGGTTTTTGGCGGTGCGGCGGCGCCCTGCCGGTCGCAAGGCACCGCCGTACCCGGCGGCGGTCACGGAGAGCGCCCGCACGCCTGCCCAAAAGGGCCGGTGGCGGCCGGTCAGGCGACCTTCGTCGCGGACAGGATCGCCTGGACGGGGATGACGTCCGGCGGGATCTCGGCGGCGTCCTTGGTGATCGCCTGCGTCACCTTGAAGCCGGCCTGCTCCAGCAGGCTCTGATAGACCGACAGCTTCTGCGGACCGCCCTGGCCCATGGCGGCGCCGATGAAGAAGGCCGGGAAGAAGTCGACGTTGTAGTTGTCGGTCTCCTTGATGTCCTTGGGGTACACGGGCACCAGGATGTGGATCTGGCCGCCGGCCTTGAGCGACTTGCCGGCCCCTTCGAGGATCCTGAGCACGTTGTCCTTGTCGAACATGTCCAGGAAGTGCTTGATCAGCACGACGTCGAACCCCTCGGGGATCTCGTCGAAGACATTGCCGCCGATGAACGACAGGTGTTCCTGGAGGCCTTCGGCCTTGAAGTTCGCCAGCGCCTTGGTCTCCTTGTCCGGCAGGTCGAAGGTGGTCACCCGCAGGCCGGGAGACTTCTTGTGCCGGTAGGCGTGGATCGCCCCGAGGCCGGTGTTGCCGGCGACGTCGAGGACCCGGGCGCCGGGTGGGATGTCGATGTTGGCGAAGAACCAGGGGTCGATGTTGGCGGTGACCGTGTTCATCAGCTTGAGCCAGGAATCGTTCAGGTCCTGGTGGTCGGCCACCGCGTCGTACAGGGTGCCTTCGACCCCGTAGAGCTCCTTCAGACCGACGACCGTGCCGGTCCGGGTGGATTCGGTGAGGTGGAACAGCTGCCGCAGCGCCACCACCTTGATCAGGTTCATGTAGGCGAGGGCCCGGGCGAGGTCGTCCTCGGCTACGTCCGCGAGGCCCTCGAGGCGGTAGGTGCCCCGGGTTTCGTCGCGTGCGACGAAACCCTCCTTGACCAGCAGGAGCAGCAGTTGTTCGAGTGCGTCCGCCTTGGCGCCGACCTGTTCTCCCAGTTCGGTTGCCGTCTGGCCGGGCCGGTCGCGCAGCACGTCGACGACGCCGAGCTCGAAGACGCTCAGCAGGGTCGCGAACCGTGTCGGTCCCACCATGTACTCGCGGAATCGGGCGAGCACGGCTTGCGGTGTCACGGCGTTGTCCCCCTCACGTCGGTCGGTGTCACGGCCACGACGGTGTGCTGATCGCGTCTCACTCCTGATCCTGCTTCTGGGGCTGGGGCTGGTCCTCGAACCGCCGGGCCAGCGCGAGGCGCTGCACCTTCAGCGTGGCGGTCCTGGGCAGTTCGGCCTGCGGGATGTGCACGGGGTCGGCGAGCTGGGGGAAGGCGGCGACGGCCGCGCGCCAGCGGGCCGGGTCCAGCGGTTTGTCGTCGACGGTGCAGATCACCGGGACCGGTTCGCAGTTCGGGCCCTGCACCACGACCAGTTCGCTCAGTTCGCTCAGTTCGCCCAGTACGACGTCCTCGATCTCCAGGGAGCTGCGTACTCCGGGGATCATGTCGACCTCGCGGTCGAGCATGTGCAGGCAGCCGAACCTGGTGCGGTAACCGACGTCTCCGGTCCGCCACCACTGGCCGTCGCGGTTGGTGTCGTAGCGGTCCTGCTCGCCGAAGTAGGTTTTCGCGATGCCGTCCCAGGCGACCTCGATGTAGCCGGGGTTGGTCTGGGAGGGGGTGTTCCCGTCGCGGCTCAGCACGCGGATCCGCGCGGCGCCCTTGGGCATGGCCCAGCCGACGCAGCGTCCGTTCGCCTTGTGGGCGGAGTGGCGGAAGTAGGCGCGGCCGACGGCGGGTCCGACCTCGCTCTGTCCGTAGATCTGGAAGAACAGGGCTCCTCGCCGGTCGGACGCCTTGAGCAGTTTGCTCATCGTGGCGGGGTGGATGGCGTCGAAGGTGCTGCTGAAGACCTTCACGGAGCCGAACGGCGCCCGCGGGTCCTTCGTCAGCTCCTCCCACTCCATCAGCGAGTTGGGCAGCGCCTCGACGAAGGCCGGCCGGTGCTTGACGAACTGCTCGGCGACGTCGGCGGGGGCCGTCTCCCGCATGAGCAGGACCGGGTACTCCTTGAGAAGCGCCAGGGACATCGCCGCGACCATCCGCGAGTGCACGAAGGGCACGTTGATCGCAACGGTCTCCTTCTTGCGTATCAGGGACAGCAGTCGCCACTGCGGCAGGAGGCGGATGCCCTGGGTGCGGGGTGTGTGCACCACAAGCTTGGGGATCCCGGTGGTGCCGGAGGTGTGGGTGATGACTGCGGCCTCGTCGATCGGCCGCACGACCGGCTTGATCCGCGGCGCGCCGGCGAGTTCGGCGAGCGGGATCGCCCCCGGCCGGTCGCCGGCCGAGCTGATGACCCGTCGGGTGAGGTCCGCCAGCGGCACGTCGGCCAGGACGTCGAGCTTGTCCCCGTCGGTGAGCAGGGTCGGCCGGCCGACCCGTTCGAGCAGGACCCCCACGGTCGTGGCGTCCAGGGCCGGCGACAGGTTCACGACGACCCCGCCGATGCGGGACACCGCGGCGGCGAGCATCCAGTGGTCGGCGTTGGCCGTCTTGTAGATCACGACGTGTTCGTCGGTGCGGACCCCGGCCGCCCACAGGCGGGCTGCCAGGTCGTCGACGTACTCGGCGTACTGGAGCACCGTCAGATGGCGTCCCGCCTCGGGCAGGACGCCCAGGTCATGGTCCAGGGTGATCGGCGTCGACGGGTTGACGGCGGCGGCCATCTCCGGCAGCAGGCCGATGTGGAGACCGCGTTTTTGTATCGAGTGGTAGGCCACAGAGCCCTTCATCGGGACTGTCTCCTTGCGTGGTGGACGGTTGGGGCGGTCGTCGGCTCGGTGCGGGATGCGGGGGGTGCGCGAGAGGCGCTGATGGTCCGTCAGTGTCCGTCGTGTGTCGGCGGGTTCACGTCGGAAAGGGGTGGGGTGCGGTGGCGGCCCCGCACACCGGCCGGGTCCGGCGCCGCGCATGAGCTCGGCTCGGGGTGCGCCTGCCGTGTCGCCGCGGTGGCCGGCGGGGCGCTACTTGCTGCCGGGGACCAGCAGCGTGGTCTCCACCTGGGATCGCCATCGGTAGTAGGACTGGAGCTTGTGGTATTCGCCGCCGGGCGCCGCTGTGATCGCGTAGACGAACTGATGGCCGGCGGTGCTGTATGGCGCGTTCTTCAGGAAGTCCTCGATGGCCGGCTCGACCGTCACCGCAAGCGTCGAAGGGTCCGCGGTCATGGCCGCGATGGTGATCCGCTCGACCTTCGGGGAGTCCCAGGTCAGGGTGGCGTAGATGCCGAATGCCTGGGTGGCGAAGCGAAGCAGCCGCTCGCTGGGCGCGGGCAGGCCGGCCTCCCGGAGTATCGAGGTGAGCGCCGCGGCCGTGAAGATTTCGGCGGGGGCCGCGCCGAAGTACAGGTTCACCGACCTGCTCCGGTAGTCGATGCCGACCAGGCTCACCCGGTCGGCCAGGCCGTAGCGGGTGAAGAGGCCGAGGTTCCCCGCCGCGCTGGGCGGCATCGACTCCAGTGCGGCCAGTTCGGACAGCGGCTGGAGGTCGTCGAGCGGGAAGAAGGACCAGGTCTTCTTGAAGCCGGCGACCACTCCGAAGTCGATACCGCTGAAGCCGATGGGGAATCCCCGGTGGAGTTCCCCCAGCAGGCCGGCGACGGGATGGTTTGTCGCCGCGATCAGACCGTTCGACACGGCGACGGCGTAGGGGTCCAGGTCGGGTGGGAGCATGGTGAAACGGCAGTCGAGATCTCCCGAGTTGCGCTCCCCCGTCGCCACCCGGAAGGCGACCACGGCGCGGGCGAGCGTGTCCCCGTACGCGGACAGGATCGCGCCGACGGTGGCCGGTGAGCAGGGAACTCCCACCAGTTGGGAGACTTCCTCGATGACCGGGTAGATGACCGGGTGAAGGTCCGCCGGGTCGGTGTTGTCCCGCATGTACCCACCGTTCGGTTGCTGGGGGCGTGTCTCGTCGGCCGGCTGTGGGAGTGAACTACGTTGCCGTCAGCGGGCGATGACCATCGTGGCGGGCGGCGCGGCGTGGAAGGAGACGTCCTCGAAGCCTGCCTTGACGAGCCAGTCGCGGTAGTCGGAGCGCCGCCAGGTGCCGCCCTCGTTGCTCTTGAGGAGCATCTCCAGGGCGAAGAGCAGCGGGAAGGCCGGAGCGCTGCGCCGGTCGTCGACGATGTAGTCGGCGATCACCAGGGCGCCGCCGGGTTTGAGGGCCTTGCGGAGCCGGGTGAAGACCTCGATGTTGCTCTCCGCGTTCTCCTGGTGGGCGATGTGGGAGTACACCGCGATGTCGTACTGCGCGGTGCCGAAGTCGGTGGTGTGGAAGTCGCCGTCGAGGGTGGTGAAACGGTCTCCCACGCCGTGCTCCGCCACCAGCCGGCGGGCGATCGCGTTGATCGGCTCCCAGTCGAGCTGGGTCGCGTGGGCGGCCGGGTTGGCCTTCAGCCAGATGGACGAGTAGATGCCCGAGCCGCCGCCCACGTCGAGGATCGAGATGTCCCCGGCGCCGGCGATGCCGAGCGCCACGGCGCCGGCGTCCGCGGCGGGGACCGACACCGCGGCGATGGCCGGGACGATGCCCTCCCAGTGCGGGTTGTCGGCCACCTCCGTCTCGCCGCCCGCCAGCGGTCCCCCGACGCGGACCACTTCCGGCAGGTCGGTCAGGCTGCCGGTGTGCTGCAGCTTCAGCTTGGCGAAGCCGGCCAGCGAGGCGGGCCTGCCCTCGACCAGAAAGGCGGACGCCTCGGGGCTGTTGCGGTACCGCCCCGCATCGAGCACCACCAGCTCCACGCTGACCAGGCCGTCCAGCAGGCCCTGTGCGCCGCGCTCGGAGATCTCGGCGCGGGCGGCCACCTCCGCGGCCGTGCCCGCGCCGTTCTCGAGATGGGTGAAGACGCGGTGGGTGGCCGCGGCGCCGATGACGCCGGTGGCCCAGTAGCCGTTGATCAGCCTCATCACACCGTCCGGTGCAGGCTGGTTGTTCGTCATGCCGCTCCCTTCAGGGTCCGGGCGGTGTTCGCGTGGGTCCGCAGCGCGGTGCGCAGGACCTCGGCGACCCGCTCGACCTGGCTCATGGTCAGCTCGGCGTGCATGGGTATGCCGAGGTTGCGCTGGAAGAGATCCGCCGAGACCGGGCACACCTGCCTGGACTCGAACGCGGGCTGCACATGGCTCGCCCAGGTGCCGTGCAGACAGCCGATGCCCTGGGCGCGCAGATCGGTGGCGACGGCCCCGCGGTCCACGCCCGCATCGAGGGTCACCAGGTAGGACTGCCAGGCGTGGGTGCGGTCCGCCGGCACGTGCGGCACCGTCAGCAGTTCCTCGTCGGCGAAGAGTTCGGCGTAGCGGGCGGCGACGGCGCGTCGGCGCTCCAGGAGCTCCCCGATGCGGCCGAGCTGTACCTGCAGGATCGCCGCGGCGATGTCGGACAGCTTGAAGTTGTAGCCGATCCCGGTGAATTGGGGGATCGGCAGGCCGATGACCTGGCCCATGTCGAAGATGCTGCCGATGCCGAACGACGACAGCTGCCGCACCGCCGCGCCGATGGCCGGGTCGGTGGCGATCAGGGCGCCGCCCTCGCCGCTGGTGGCGCCTTTGCGTCCGTGGAAGGACAGGCAGGCCACCTCGGCCAGCGCGCCCGCCTCGCGTCCCTGGTAGGTCGCGCCGACCGCGCAGGCCGCGTCCTCGACGAGGAACAGTCCGTGCCGGTCGGCGATGGCCTGCAGTTCCGTGTAGTCCGCGGGCAGGCCGACGGTGTCGACGGCGATGATGCCGACGGTGCGGGAGGTGACCAGGTCCGCGACGGACTGCGGTTCCACGGTGCCGGTGTCGGCGCGCACGTCGGCGAAGACGGGGGTCGCGCCGACGTAGCGCACCGCGTGGGCGGGGGCGGGGAACGTGTAGTCGGCGACGATGACCTCGTCGCCCGGCTGCACGCCGAACGCGAGCATCGCCAGGTGCAGGGCGGCGCCGCAGTTGCTCACCGCGACCGCGTCACCGGCCCCGTAACGTTCCTTCAGCTGAGCCTCCAGGGCCTTGCCCTTGGGCCCCTGGCCGGCCGGCCAGCCCGAGGCGAACACCTCGGCGACGGCGGCCAGTTCCTGCTCCCCCAGGCTTGCGAAAACCAGGGGGATCTTGTCGATGTCACTCATCTCTGTTTACGCTCCGCGTGATTTCGCAGGACTGGGGACCGGGAGGACGGGCGGGTTGTAGCGCTGCGGCGTGATCTGGCTGACGTCGTAGCGCCGGCGCATCTCGTCGATGGCGTCGGGGTTGATCCCGCCGGCCGCCCAGATCTCCGCGATCTCCTCGAAGTACAGCTCGTGAACGGGTGACGGGTAGCACTGGAACAACATGCGCGCCGGTTTGTCGGACGCGTTGCGGAAAGCGTGCGGAGTTCCGGGGGGTACGAACATGCAGGCACCCTCGGTGGCCCGGACGGCCTTGTCCCCGTCGGGCGATTCCCAGGTGTGCCAGTCCTTGTCCGTACGCCGGGTCGGCTCGAAGGCCAGGAGCTCCAGCTCCCCCTGAAGGACGTAGAAGAACTCCTGCGAATCGTCGTGGACATGCGCCCCGACATCGAACCCGGGCGGCACGACCACCTCGAAGATCGAAATGGAGGAGCCGTGCGCCTGGGTGGCCTTGAAGGTCACTTCCTGCGCCTTGGTGATCAGCTTCCGGCCCTGACCGGGCGGGAGGATGAGGCCAGTCATGTGGTCAGCTTCCTTTGTCCGCACAGAATTTCGCTCGAGCGGGGGTCCGGTGCCTTGCGCCGGACCCAGTCCGGCTCTGCGGGGGTCCGGTGCACCGCGCCGGACTCAGTCCAGCTCTGCGGGGGTGTCGACGCTCCAGCGGCCCAGCGCCATCTCGGCGGTGATACCGGGACCGAAACCCGCGATCAGGCCGGTCGCGTCCTGGAGGGGGGCGTCCTCCTCGAACAGCCTGCGTGCCGCGTCGAACACCACGGCGCTGGCGATGTTGCCGTACTCGGTCAGGGTCGACCAGCTGTGGCGGAACACCGAGCGGTCGACCTCGAGGAACTTGGCGAGGTCGTCGAGGATGCGCGGACCGCCGGCGTGGACGATGTAGAAGTCGAGTTTGCCGATGTCCCAGCTGTGGTCCTTGGCGAACTCCCGCAGCACCGGGGCCAGCGGCTCCATCGTGCCGGGCACCCGGCGGTCCAGCTGGAAGTGGAAGCCGGTGTCCTTCACGGCGTAGGAGATCCAGTCCTCGGTGTGCGGGATGAGGTAGGAGGCATTGCGCTCCAGCTCGATGCCCACACCGCCGTTGCCGCGCACCACGGCGGCCGCGACCGCGTCGCCGAACAGCCCGTCGGACAGCAGCGAACCGATGTCGTCCGCGTCGGGCTGGTAGCACAGCGAGCACAGTTCGCACGAGACGATCAGGACGTTGCTGCCGGGGTGGGCCAGGCAGAAGTCGTGGGCGCGGTTGACCGCCGCGCCGCCCGCCGCGCACCCCAGCTGCGCGATGGGTATCTGCCGGGTGTCCGACCGCAGGCCCATCGTGTTGATCAGCCATGCGGTCAGCGACGGCATCATGAAGCCGGTGCACGACACGTAGATGATCGCGTCGATGTCACGGGCCGACACATCGGCGTTCTTCAGTGCCTCTTCGATGACCGGCGGCGTCCACTTCTTGGACTCGGCCTCGTAGATGCGGTTGCGTTCGGTGAGGCCCGGGTGCCGGAGCGTCTTCTCGATGGGCTGGACGAGATGCCGCTTCAGCACTCCGGTGTTCCGGATCAGCCGGAGCGCCAAAGGAAGCTGCGGCTTTCCCGCATGGGCTTTCTCGGCGAACTCGAGAGTCTCTTCCATCGTGATGATGTGTTCCGGCGCGCTCACTGCGGGCTTGCAAAGCCTTGGCATATCTGGGCTCTACTTTCTCTAGAGTCTGCCTTCTGTACGTGAGGAATCTGCGCACAGCTTCCGGAGCGGTTCCCGTCATCTCGTCACGGCGTGGGCAGGGACAGGGATACGGACAGCCGGCTCGGCGGCCGAATCGGCGGGCCAACTCGGCGGGCGGGGAAGGTTCTTCGCCGCCCGGCGCCGAAGCAGCACGTTCTCCCTGCGTGCGGCCGCTGCGTGGCCGCATGCGGAAGAGCGCCGCGGCGCGCGGGGATGCGATGCGAGGGGTGCGAGGGGAAACCTGTGCCGTACCTGGCACGGATGCGGTCCCACCGGTACAGAACCAGTGGACACGGGCTCAGTCCGCTGTCCCAGAAAGGGTTTTGGGCAGGGAAGGCGTGCAGGAATAGTGACACGGAGAACTCTCCACGCCAAGGCCGTAAGAAAGTGAACCGGGCTGCTCCGAGGGAAACTCGAGCAGCGCACTGATGAGTCTCGACTTCGGCAGATCAACGGTCCGTTCGGTGTATCGCCCCGCCTCAGGCGCCACCCGCGCGCTGCCGGTTCTGTAGCGCCCTGCTGCGAGCATCGGCCATGCCATGTAACGACTGGACGCGGAGGGCGCATGTCTCAGCAAGCCGAGGAAGCCACCGCCAGAAGGAAGCGATTCCCGGGGGTGCGGTCTGCGGCGAAGACCAGACGCGACCCATCGGGCACGGACAAGTCGCTGCGCCGGACCGGGCTCTTCGTCACCTTCCTCCTCGGCGCTCTCGCCGCGGTGCCGCCGATGTCGATGGACATGTACCTCCCGGCCCTGCCGGAGGTCACCCGCACCCTGGGCTCGACTGCCGGGACCGTCCAGCTGACGCTCACCGCATGCCTGGCCGGCATGGCGATCGGGCAGCTCGTGGTCGGCCCGATGAGCGACAGGTGGGGCCGGCGCCGGCCGCTGCTGGCCGGACTGATGGTCTACGTCGTCGCCGCCCTGATGTGCGCCTTCGCCCCCAGCGCCGAGCTCCTGATCACCTTCCGGGTGCTGCAGGGCCTGGCGGGGTCGGCCGGGATCGTCATCGCCCGGGCCGTCGTACGCGACCTCTACGACGGCCTCGCCATGGCCCGGTTCTTCTCCACCCTGCTGCTGATATCCAGCGCCGCCCCGATCCTCGCGCCCGTCATCGGCGGCCAGGTCCTGCACTTCACCAACTGGCGGGGCATCTTCCTCGTCCTCACCGCGATGGGCATCGCGCTCACCGTGCTCGTCTGGCGCCGGCTGCCGGAGACCCTGCCGCCCGAGCGGCGGCAGCGCGGCGGGGTGCGCGGCGCCCTGTGGATCATGCGCGGGCTGTTCTCCGACCGGGTCTTCACCGGCTACCTGATGACGAACGGCTTCGCGTACGGGGCGCTGTTCTCCTACATCGCCGCCTCACCGTTCGTGATCCAGGACATCTACGGGGCGTCCCCGCAGGCCTTCTCACTGTTGTTCGGCCTCAACTCCTTCGGGCTGCTGCTCACCGGCCAGATCAACGGCAAGATCCTGGTGGGCCGGGTCCCGCTGGACAAGACCCTGGGGTACGGGCTGGCGGTGCTCGCCGTCGGCGCCTTCGTCCTGCTGCTGGTGACACAGGGCGTCTTCGGTGACGCGGGGACGGTGGCGATCGCGGCCTGCCTGTTCGTCATGATCTCCTCGCTGGGCCTGATCCTGCCCAACACCAACGCGCTCGCCCTGATGCGCACCCCGCACGCCGCGGGCAGCGCTTCCGCGCTGGTCGGTACGTCGTGCTTCGTGATGGGCGCGGTCGCCTCCTCGCTCGTCGGGATCGCGGGGAAGGAGACGGCGATGCCGATGGCCGCGGTCCAGCTGGGCAGCGCACTGGCCGCGATCGCCTGTTTCCTGGGCGTGTGCCGTCCCTGGCAGAACCGGCCGGCGGAGCTGCCGGAGCGCTGACCGGGCGCACCACGGCCGTCCAAGTCGGCCACCGCGGGACGTGAACGCCGCTGCACCGCCTGCCATCGCGCAGGCGGTGCAGCGGCGTTGCCGTGCCGGTCCCGCGGTGGCCCGGGTCTCCCCCGGCCCGCCGGACCGCCGGCCCGGGGGGGTTGCCTGTCTGCCGTCGCGCTGTGCCCGCTGCCCTCCGCGAAGGAGCGGGGCGGAGCAGCGCGCATCAGGCGCTCGGCGGGATACAGGTGGGGCTTTTCGGGGCTCCGGCAGCGATCGCGGGGAGCCGAGGCAGCTGAAGGGCCGGGTGCGAACTCTTACGGAAGATGATCCCGCCGGCGACGCCGCCCGTGACGGCTCCCCGTGATCGCTGCCGGAACTCCCCCTTTTTCCGGGCCGACTTCGCCGTCGACGGGTCCGGTGCACGGCACGGTGGTCACCGGTGCCCGGTCAGCCCGTCAGCCCGTCGTGTTGCGTTCCGGCGGCGGCAGGATCAGGGTCGGTTCGAGGATGACGCGGGTGGCGGGTTCGTCAGCGGGGCGGGCCAACTCGGCTCGTACGCCGCGCTGTTGACGCCATCCCGGCTGGGCGGCGACGACGGCGACGTAGGGAATGACCACCCCGCCGACCAGGGCGCAGATCGCGACGGCGGGCCAGCGGTTCCAGGTGAGGGCCATCAGGACCACGCAGGCGCTGCGCACCAGCATGGCCGCGACATAGCGGCGCTGGCGGCTGCGCAGGGCCTGGGTCAGGCCGGTACGGGCCCCGGTGATGGACTCGGCCCGGGGTCCGTCCCGGTGCCACGACGTGCGGTTCATCAGGCCTCCGTGGATGCTCCGGCAGGGCCGCCGGAAAGCCGGAACGCGGACCGGTCCCCCGCCGGGCGGGTGGTCTTGCGGCGGCGGGGACGCCCGCCCGCGCATGCGGGGTGGCGGGCAAGGTGGCGGCCGGCGGCGGAACGGCGGCGGCGCGGGTGACCGTCCCCTGATCACCCGCGCCGCCGTGTCCGGCCCCCGCCCGTACGCCGTACCGCCGGGGTCAGTGCACTTCCCTGTCCGGCTCCCGTCCCTCGACGGCGGCCTGCCCGTGCCCGTTGGACGAGGCGTGCCCGTTGGAGGAGTGGCCGTTGGAGGAGGCATCGCCGTTGGAGGAGTGGCCGTTGGGCGAGTGGCCGTGTTCCAGGGCGTGCCGCAGTTCCTCGACGGTCGGCTGCGCCGTCTGGCCGCCGTGCAGCCAGTGGCTGAGCCGGTGGCGCAGCATCTCCTTGCGGGCGTCCGGGTTCGGCACGCCGTCATCGGCCGGGGCGGGGGCCGGCAGGATCTCGGGGAGCTGCCTGGACAGCAGGGTGTACTCCTGGTCGCGGTCCAGGGGTGCGTGCACCTCGGCGAACTCGCCGTGCGGCAGCCTCTTGATCCTGCCGGTCTCGCGGCCGTGGAGGAGCTTGTCGCGGTCCCGCAGCTGCAGGCCGAGGCAGATCCGTCTGGTGATGACGTACGTCAGCGCCGGGACCACGAAGACTCCGATGCGGACGGTCCAGGTGATCGTGTTCAGGGACAGGTGGAAGCGCTCGGCCAGGACGTCGTTGGCGCCGCCGAAGAACAGCACCAGGTACAGGGCGACGAAGGCGCAGCAGAACGCGGTGCGGGCGGGCGCTTCGCGCGGGCGGTCAAGGAGGTGGTGTTCGCGTTTGTCGCCGGTGACCCAGGCTTCCAGGAACGGCCACAGGGCCCACACGGCCATCATGACGGTGGGCAGGATGACGGCCGGCAGCAGGACGCCCATGTTGACGGTGTAGCCGCCCGGGACGACGAACTCCCAGGCGGGCATGGCCCGCAGGGCGCCTTCCAGGAAGCCCATGTACCAGTCGGGCTGGGAGCCCTGGGAGATCTGGTCGGCACGGTAGGGGCCGTAGGTCCACACGGGGTTGATCTGGGCGATGCCGGCCAGCAGCGCGAGCACGCCGAAGACGAGGAAGAAGAACCCGCCGGCCTTGGCCGTGTACACCGGCATCAGGGGCTGGCCGACGACGTTGTTCTCGGTGCGGCCGGGGCCCCGGAACTGGGTGTGCTTGTGGTAGAAGACGTAGATCAGGTGGACGGCGACCAGGGCCAGCACGATGCCCGGGATCAGCAGGATGTGGAAGCTGTAGAACCGGGGGATGACGTCGTGCCCCGGGTATTCGCCGCCGAACAGGAACAGCGTCAGATAGGTGCCGACCAGCGGGATGGCGAGCGTGACGCCTTCGGCGATGCGCAGGCCGGTGCCGGAGAGCAGGTCGTCGGGGAGCGAGTACCCGACGAAGCCTTCCAGGGTGACCAGGACGAGGATCACGAAGCCGATCAGCCAGTTGACCTCGCGCGGCCTGCGGAACGATCCGGTGAGGAAGTGCCGCAGCGTGTGGATCATGAGTGCGGCGATCATGACCAGGGCCGACCAGTGGTGCAGCTGACGGATGAACAGGCCGCCGCGGACATCGAAGCTGATCTTGATGGTGGAGGCGTAGGCCTGGGACATCGGGATGCCCTGCAGCGGGACGTGCGATCCGTTGTAGACGGTCTCGGTCATGCTCGGGTCGAAGAACATGGTGAGCCACACGCCGGTGATGAGCAGCACGATGAAGCTGTAGAGCGCTATCTCACCGAACATGAACGTCCAGTGGTCCGGAAAGACCTTCCGGATCAGGAACCGGAACTGGTAGATCCCCAGCCGCCCGTCCGCCCAGTCGGCGATGCGTTCGCCTCTGGGCGGTACGGTGCGCGCACTGTGTGGCGCCTTTTCGGTCGTGCTCATATCCGCGCGCCCTCCCCTCGCCGCTCGGCCGTCACAGGCACACCCGGGCAGCCGGCCGGTGAGCGGTCGGTGACGGGGGTGGCCTGCCGCGGCGCAAGCGGGCCGGTGCCCTGGAGCGGATGAAACGCTATCGACGCCTCAGCGACCTGGACAACCGCGCTCAAGCGATACTCAAGTCCGAACTCGAGTGGTTCTCCGGTGAGTTGCAGGACGCAGGAACACAAGTGGCTTTCCCTGTGGGCTGGTTGGTCCACTCCCGTCATGGTCTGGAGCGTATGGCCGGGTGATTTCGGCCGCGACGGGGAACAACACGCCACCCGGCTGAAAAGCGGCGTGCTCACGGTCGTTGCCGGTCGCCGGCCGGTGCCACGGCCGGCCACTGGGCCGAGGAGCCGGCCGCCCGGGGCCGGGCGGAGCCGGTGGCGACCCCGATGGCGGGCGCGGCCGGTGCGGCGGGCCGGCGCCGGCGGGCCTGGGGGCCGTGGGTGACGCTGGGGGGCATCGCGGGGGGTGTCGCGGGGGCCGTGCGCCGGGGGCGCAGGGCGGCCCGCAGGGCGCGCGGCCGCAGCGCGGCGGGCGGGGCGAGGCTCTGGTGCAGGTGGAGCAGGAGGGCCGCCGCGTGCGGGTCCGCGGTCGCGGCGGCCGCGATCCGGGACGCGTACCGCCGGCCGAGCCGGGCCCGCAGTCCGCCCGCCGGGCCCGGGGCGGAGGTGCCCGACTGCCAGGCGGGGGCTATCTGGTGGGCCAGGGCCCGGCGCAGCCGGTGGCTGATGCCGACCGCGGTGCCGTGGGCGGTGAGCAGCTGGTCCAGGACGAGGGCGCACTGCACGGCAAGGGTCATGCCGTGGGCCGGGCCGAGGGCGGCGAGGGCGTCACCGACGACGAGGAACTGGTCGGGCCAGCGGCGCAGCTTCTCGTAGTGCCGCCGGCGGTTCTCGGTGCGGCCGCAGCGGTAGACGGGGCCCAGCGGTGTGGCGCTCTCGATGAGGTCGCGCAGCAGCGGGTGGCGCAGGGCGCCGGCGGCGCGCAGCAGTTCCGCGTGGTCGGCGGGCGGCGGGGTGTTGTCGCCGGTGCTGAGCGTCACCGACCAGCGGCCGCCCTCGACGGGGTTGAGCACGGCCTGGCGCGGATCGTCCGGCGAGGCCATGAGCAACAGGGCCTTGAAGTCGGCGACATGGCCGACGGGCGGCGCGTACAGCGTGGTGGCGTACGCGGTCCCGGCGCCGGTGACGGATTCCAGGGGTGGCTGGTAGCCGAGTTCGGCGAGCCACCGGGGGGCGTGGGAGCCGCGTCCGGAGGCGTCCACCACGAACTCGGCGGAGATCAGGCGCCGGGGGGTCCAGCCGTCGGGTGCCGTGCGGTCCCGGCCGCGGGCCCATACGCCGGTGACGGTGTCCTGGGGGCCGCCCTGCAGGGCGAGGACCTCGTGCTCCTGAAGGAAGGTCACCCCGGGGGCGGCGCGCAGCCGGTCCCGTATCACCGCGTCCAGGAGGTCACGGCCGGCGCTGAGCATCGACAGGCCGGCGTCGAAGCGGGGCAGCCAGCCGGCCGGGCCGAGCAGCAGCATGTCCTGGGGGATGCGGACGTGGACCGCTCCGGCGCGGGCGAGGTCCTGGCCGATGCCCGGGAACAGCTGCTCCAGGCCCTGGTGGGCGGTGGTCATGAGGCTGTGGGTGTGCCGTGCCTGGGGCACGCCGCGGCGGCGGCCGGGGCCGCTGGGCAGCCGGTCGCGCTCGATGACGGTGACCTGGTCCATGAAGCCCGCCAGTGCCCGGGCCGCGGTGAGCCCGGCGAGGCTCGAGCCGATCACCACGGCGTGACCGTGGCCACCACCCCTGCCGACAACACGTGCGTCCATACTCAACTCGGCCGCCTCCCCTGTGCGTTGTCCTTGCATCATGCGGCGCATGTCCGCCCGCGCGGCCAGGTTCGACGGCGCCTCGAGCGGCCTGCGAGAGGGACCCGAGGAGGATTCGAGCGGGGACACCGAGCGCCGGATACGGCGACGGTGTCTGCGCACCGGCCCGCAGGCCGTGCGAGCCGTGCGGGCCGCCGACGGGCAAGCCGCCCGCGTCGGCGCGAGCGCCGCGCTCCCCCTCCCCATTACCGTCTTCGTAGCCCCGCAACGGGGTTACCGGCCTTCGGAGTTGGCATGACTACCTCCCCTTGTCGAGTGCATGGCCCGGGGGGTGG
>NZ_JBFBEA010000036.1:0-78524 GCF_040683495.1 Streptomyces sp. NPDC093544
GATCCACGGCGACGTCCCCACACCAGACCGAACGCTCAACTCCCGCACCAGTCACGGCAGCCAGGACCGATCCACCTCTTTGTGTTAGCCGTTGTAAGTCGGCACGCCGTCGCGGCACCAGAGGACGGATCATCCATATTTCGCGACTTGGCTGGACGATTGCTCCATGGCGAGTGGGGCCGGAGTCACTCCTTGTCGTCGGGGGCCGGGGCGTCCTGGGGCTCGGCGTCCGGACCCTGGGCCCGGACCCGCTGTACGTGCTCCAGCGAGTCCCGCAGCTCCGTGAGCCAGTCGTCGGTGTGCCGCTGCACCAGGCGTACGCACCAGGCGAGGGCGTCGCTGCGGCTGCGGGCCACACCGGCCGCGATGAGGGTGTCGAGGACCTGGCGCTCGGGCTGGCGCAGCCGGGTCATGACCGGCGCGGCGATGTGCGTGAACAGGGCACGCTCGCCCCCGCACTCCACACCCCAGGAGACCTTCTTGCGGAACCGGTGCTCCGCCGCACGCGCCACCTCGACCCGCTGCTCGCGGGTGCGCTCCCGGAATTCCTGGATACGGGCCTGGAGGGCCGCCTCCTTCTCGGCGTCCGAGGCGCCCTCGGTGACCCGGGGCTCGGGGATGCGGCCGACGACGGTGATCTCCTCGCGGTCGACCGTCACCTCCGTCAGGCTCTCGAAGAGATCGTCGGGCAGGCGGCCGGCGAACCAGCCGCGCAGCTTCTCGTGCTGCTCCGTTGTAATCATGTAATGACGATTACTCGCGGATGAGGAGAACGCAAGGGGGTGAGCAAGGGGTCCGCCATGAGCTGAAGCGGAATGTTTCAGGCCTATTGCTGAGCGGGTGGAATCCGGCCAGGAAGGCACTCCCGACGATCAGTAAGCGCTCGCTTCGGGGCTTGTGCGTTCGAATCCTGTGACTTCGCGCCACTGATTCAATACTCAAAGTTACTGAAACCAGTGGGTCGGATGTGTGTTTCCGGTCCGGAGTCGGCAGACTCGCGCTCGCCGAACCGGCACCGACCGAGCCGGTCTCGCATTCAATCGAGCGGAAGGATGCACACAATGCCGACCACCGCGCGTTGGGCAGCGACTCTCACCCTGACGGCCACCGCCGTCTGCGGACCACTGGGCGGAACCGCCCTCGCCGCCCCGGGCCCCGGCCCGTCCGCGCTCTACGCCCCCTCCGCCCTCGTGCTCAGCGTGGGCCACGGTCACAGCGCGGCCACCGCCACCGCGGAGCGCGCCGTCACCCTGAACTGCGCCCCGACCGCCTCCGGCACCCACCCCGACGCTCCGCGGGCCTGCGCCGAACTCCGGGAAACCGGCGGCGACTTCAACGCCCTGTCCGTGAGAGCCGGCGCGATGTGTACGAAGCAGTTCGACCCCGTCGTCGTCACCGTCGACGGCGTGTGGCAGGGCAAGCGGGTCGCCTATGAGCGCACCTTCGCCAACGAGTGCGTGAAGAACTCCTACGGGATGAACGTCTTCACGTTCTGACAGACCGGGATCACGCGGTCCCCGTGGGCGTCGAACGAGAGCCCGTGACTGGGGAAAGCGGGCCTCGTCGCGAGTGCCGCGCGATCTCGTACCGAGGGGCGGCCGGACGGAGTGGGGCTGTCCGGCCGCCCCTCGGCGTTACTGCGTAGGGTGCTTGATCATAGAAATAGGGCGGCGGCTCCCGGCGCGGGGAGAAGACCGCCCCGCGCTGCCGCACCTGGTCGTAGCTGTCCCCCTGCTGCGCCTGCTGATCCTGACCCAGCTCGCCTTCACCAGCGGCTTGGACGGGAACGGCGGGGCTGCTGCCCGCCGCGGGCTTCGTCGTCCCGCTCACCTCGGCCACGTTTTTATCTTGTACATGCGAAGAACGGGCCGGAGGGTTTTCCCTCCGGCCCGTTCGGGTTTTCCGTGCCGCTGTCAGATCACCGGGCGGTGGCCGCTGCTGCTCGGGCCCCGATCGAAGAGAGATTCACACGCCGCCCGACGACTCGAAGAGCTTCAGGTGATACGAACCGGATCACGAGACACTAGCTGGCATCCTGCTGTTCCAGCCACTTTGTAATCACCTGGTTTGTTTCTTCCGGCTTTTCCTGCTGGACCCAATGACCGCAATCCAGATTGACCACTTCCACATTGGGCACGAACTTCGCCAGTTTCTCAGACCTCTGGATCATATCCCGGTCGCCGTAGATCATGAGCGTGGGCTGCTGGATGATCGGGTCCACGTCCGCCAGCAAGCGCCAGTTGCGGTCAAGGTTCCTGTACCAATTCACACTGCCTGTGAACCCTGTCGATTCGAAGGCGGAGACGAAAACGGCCAGTTCGCGCTCGCTCATGACGGGATCACCGAGTGGCGTCTCGGCTCTGGCGAGATCGATCAGCGCCATACCCGGCTGAGGTTCCCTGGGAGGCTCGTTCTTCCGGTACATGTTGCGAAGGAACTGGAAGGTGTTCTCGTCGAACACGGCGTCCGCGACGCCTGGCTGCCGATTGAAGTGGACGAAATAGAAGTCGCCGCCAAGCACATCTTCCATGAACTCGATCCAGGGCCTTTCCCCGCGCTCCTGGTAAGGCAGGCTCAGGTTGATCACTTTGTTTACACGGTTCGGATGCAGCAGGGTCAGTCCCCAGACGACCATTGCACCCCAGTCATGGCCGACAAAGGTGGCATCCTCGTATCCGTAGTGATCGAGAAGCGCGACTAGATCACCCGACAGATGTTCAATGTCGTAGTCCGTCACTTCGGCCGGGCGGGATGAGTTCCCATAACCCCGCTGGTTCGGGACGATGACATGGTAGCCCGCTGCGGCGAGGGCGGGCACCTGATGGCGCCAAGAAAAGGCGTGCTCCGGCCAGCCATGACAGAGCACAATGGGTTTCCCCGCATTTTCTCGGCCTGCTTCAAAGACTTCAAGTTCCACACCGTTGACTGAAACAAGGGTGGGCTCGGGGAAATCGGTCGGATTGAACATTGAATTTCCTCTCAATCTTCTCAGGCGATCAGGCGACGAAGGTTCCCGAAGACAGCGTCGGCGTACCCCTGACAGGCCGAGGGCCAATGCGGTCGTGGGTAGTGGGAGTCGTCGGTGAGGTCATGTCGCCATCTTGCCGACCGAAACCGGTCACACCATGACCGGTTTACGTGAGAGTTTTCTCGGTATGCGAACCGACCGGCTGGTGGCCATCCTCCTCCTGCTGCAACGGCGCGAGCAGGTGACAGCAGCAGAGGTCGCCCAAGAGCTGGAGGTCTCCGAGCGCACCGCCCGCCGCGACCTCGACGCCCTGGCCATGGCCGGGGTGCCCGTGTACTCCACGCAGGGCCGAGGCGGCGGCTGGCGCCTCGTAGGCGGCGCCCGCACCGACCTGTCCGGGCTGACCGCGAGCGAGGCCCGCGCCCTGTTCCTGGTTGCCGGCCCGGCCTCGGCTGCGACGCCGGCCGTGAAAGCAGCCCTGCGCAAGCTCGTCCACGCCCTGCCGGAGCCCTTCCGGGTGCAGGCCGAGGCAGCAGCGTCGTCGTTGGTCATGGACCCGCAACGATGGGGGACGAGTCGGGTCGAGCACCGACCACCTCGCTTCCTCGACGAACTCCAGGACGCGGTGATCCGCGGCGTCCAGGTGCGGCTCCGCTACGTAGACCGCGAAGGCGCCGAAAGCGAGAGAACCGTCCACCCACTGGGCATCGTCGCCAAAGGTCCGTCGTGGTACCTCGTCTCCAACACCGAGGCCGGCCGGCGGACCTTCAGGATCGACCGCGTGTCGTCCGCCGACCCGACCGACGATCCCGTGACCCGACCCGATGACTTCGACCTTGCCGAGAGCTGGCGCGAGATCGCCGACGAGGTCGACCGCAAGCGAACGCCCCTTGAGATCCAGGCGGTATGCGCGCCCCACGGGATAGGCCTGCTGCGGATGGCGCTCGGCGATCGGCTCCAGGTGGGAGGTTCCACGACCGACGACCGCATCGAGGTCGTGATCCGCGGCCACAACGAGTACGCGCTCGCCGGCGAGCTCGCCTGGATGGTCGAATGGCTGGAGGTGGCCGGCCCTCCGGGTGTCCGAGACCACCTGGCCTCGATCGGCAACGCGCTCGTCGAGCGATACGGCTGAGACCGTCCCATTGGTCGTGACACTCCTGGGCAGGCAGTGCAGCCTGCTGGACAGTCGCAGGACATGACACTGATCCGAGACAGCCGTCGGCCGATACGTCGTGAGAGTGACGAGGAACCCACAGGTCACAGCGTCGGCGCAGGACACCGAAGGTGAGAACCTACACGTCGCCCGGGGAACGCGGCTTCGCCTGCCACTGCCGGATTGTGCTGCTCCGGTTGGAGGTGCACCGGATGCCGATCCACCCCCGTTCCCGGTAGGAGTGGGGCCATGGGCACACTCGGCGAACTGGATCTGCGGCTGTTCCGGCGGGTGGCCGCCTCCCGGTTCCCGGCTGCGGATCCGGCACTGCGGCGGCTCAGCCGTGGAGCCGACCACGGGCGGCTGTGGTTCGGCGCGGCCTCGGCACTCGCGTTCGCCGGCGGCCGTACCGCCCGGCGGGCGGCCGTGCGCGGTACCGGTTCGCTCGCCCTCGCCTCGCTGACCGTCAACACGGTCGTCAAGTGGAGTGCCCGCCGCCCCCGTCCGGTGCTGGACCGCGTGCCGTCGATCCGGCGCCTCGGACGTCAGCCGCACACCACGTCGTTCCCCTCCGGGCACTCCGCGTCGGCCGCGGCCTTCGCCACCGGAGTCGCCCTGGAATCCACCGGATACGGGGCTCTGGTCGCACCTTTCGCCGCCTCGGTCGCCTTCTCGCGTGTCTACGTCGGCGTGCACTACCCAGGAGACGTGCTGGCCGGGATCGCGATCGGCGCCGGGGCCGCCGCGCTGACCTGCCGCTGGTGGCCGCCGCGCCCCGCACGGCCGGAGCGGGAGCGGCCCGAGGCCGACGCGCCCGCGCTGCCCGGCGGCCGGGGACTCGTCGTCTTCGTCAACAGCCGGGCCGGCACCGGCGCACCCACGACGGGACTGCCGCCCGCCGAACGGCTGCGCGGACTGCTGCCGGAGGCCGAGCTGATCGAACGCGCCCCGGACGACGACTTCGCCGAGCTGCTCGCCGAGGCGGTCGAGCGGGCCGCGGCGGCGGGCGGCGCGCTGGGCGTGTGCGGGGGAGACGGCAGTGTCAACGCGGCGGCGCGCGCGGCGGCCGAACGGGGGCTCGCACTGGCGGTGTTCCCCGGCGGCACGCTCAACCACTTCGCGCAGGACGTGGGCGTACCCGACTTCGAGGACACCGCCGTGGCGGTCGTCCGGGGTGAGGCGGTGGCCGTGGACATCGGCGTGGCGCGCCCGGTGGCCGGGCACGAGGTGCGGTTCCTCAACACCTTCAGCATCGGCCTCTACCCCGAACTCGTCCGGATCCGCCAGCACTTGGAGGAGCGGTGGGGCAAGTGGCCGGCGGCCGCCGTCGCCCTCACCCGGGTGTTGCGCACCGCGACCCCCATCGAGCTGCGGATCAACGGCCGCCCCCGGCGCCTGTGGCTGCTCTTCGCGGGCAACGGCCGCTATGTCCCCGACGGCTTCGCCCCCGCCTTCCGGCCGCGCCTGGACGACGGACTCCTGGACCTGCGCCTGATCGACGGTGACCACCGGCTCGCCCGCACCCGGGTCATCGTCTCCGCGTTCGCCGGGGCTCTCGGCCGTTCCCGGGTCTACAGCGCCGAACGCGTCTCCTGGGTCGGGCTGGAGGGTCTCACCGGCGCGGACACCCTCGCATACGACGGTGAAGTCGCCCCCACACCGGGCGAGTTGAGGCTGGAGAAGCGGGAGCGGGGACTCGTTGTGTACCGGCCCGCCGTACCGCAGAACGAGTTGGCCCAGCAGGCTCGCCTCGCGGCCGCGACGGCCCGCTACCGGAGGCGAACGAGGGGCCGTTCCGTAAAAGGAGGAAGAGCCGCCCCGTAAAGGTAGGAAGGGCCGCCCCGTAAAAGAGGGATGAGGGGCCGCCGTCTCCCTGCAGACGGCGGCCCCTCGGTTCAGGGGTGATCGTTGGGTCAGGGCGCGATCACATGTGGACGACCGGTGCGGCGGCGTCGTTGACGTTCTGCTCCAGCTTCCCGCTGCGGTAGAGCAGGAAGGTGATCACCGAGCCTGCGGCGAAGAAGCCGGCCGACCACCAGAAGGCGGTGGTGTAGCTCTCGATCGTCGACTGCGCCTGGACCAGCTTGTCGGCCGGGTTCTTGCCGGCCAGGTAGCTCGCCGCGGCGCTCGCGGCCAGTGTGTTGAGCAGCGCTGTACCGATCGAACCGCCCACCTGCTGCATGGTGTTGACCGTCGCGGAGGCGACTCCCGCGTCCTCGGCCGCGATCCCGCTGGTGGCCAGTGACATCGCGGGCGGCATCACGATGCCGAGTCCCACGCCGATCAGAATCAACTGAGGCAGCACGGCGGTCGAGAAGGACGAGCCGACATCGATGCCGGTCAGCCAGACCATGGCGGCGGCGGCGATCGCGAAGCCTGCCGGGATGACGACCTTCGGCCCGACGCGCGGCACCAGGATGGTGGTGGAGACCTGTGCCATGACCATCAGGGCCGCCATCATCGGCAGGAACGACACGCCCGTCTTGGTCGGGCTGAAGCCCAGGTTCAGCTGGAGGTAGTAGGTCAGGAAGAGGAAGACGCCGAACATGCCCGCGCCGGTGATCAGAATGGCGATGAACGAAGCGGCGCGGTTGCGGTCGAGCAGTACGCGCAGCGGCAGCAGCGGGTGCTTGGCACGCATCTGCCAGCGGGCGAACGCCGTCAGCAGTACCCCGCCCGCGGCCAGGAAGCCCCAGGTGGCGGGCGAACTCCAGTCGTGCGTCTCGGCGTTGGAGAAGCCGTAGACCAGGGCGAAGAGTCCGGAGGAGACCAGCAGGGTGCCCGGCAGGTCCAGCTTGGAGTTCGCGGCGTCGCGGTGGTTGTTCAACAGCACCCAGCCGCCGGCGAAGGCGATGATCGCGAAGATGATGTTGACGTAGAGAGTCCAGCGCCAGTCGAGCGCGTCGGTCAGCACACCGCCGAGCAGCAGGCCCAGCGCGCCACCGGCGCCGGCGATGGCGCCGAACACGCTGAACGCCTTGGCGCGGTCCTTCGCCTCGGTGAACGTCGTGTTCAGCAGTGAGAGCGCGGCCGGTGCGAGCAGTGCTCCGAAGACGCCCTGGAGGGCGCGGGCGGTGACGAGCATCCCGAAGCTGGTCGAGGCGCCGCCCAGTACGGAGGCCGCGGCGAATCCGGAGACACCGATGAGGAAGGCGGTCTTGCGTCCGAAGAGGTCGGCGATGCGTCCGCCGAGCAGGAGCAGTGAGGCGAAGGCCAGCGAGTAGGCGGTGACGATCCACTGCCGGTTGCCGTCGGAGAATCCCAGGTCGGCCTGGGCGGACGGCAGGGCGATGTTCACGATGGTGGCGTCGAGGACCACCATCAGCTGCGCGATCCCGATGATCGCGAGGATCCACCAGCGCTTCGAGGCTTGCGCCGGCGCGGCGTCCACGGCACCCGTGCGGGCACCTTCGGTCACGGTCTGAGGCATGAGGGAACCACTCCAGGGAAGTCGCTCAGGGTTTCGTGCAGGTAAACGAAACCGTTTCGTACACGTCGAGACTAGACCCTCCCCTATCGAAACTGCAACGTTTCGATGAGTGACCCACGTCTCGCTGGAGTGTCGGGCGGCCGACAGGCTGTGACCGGCGGGGTATTCCTTGACGGGAATATAACCGCGGAGGCATATTGGAGACATGTCCGATGACCCTCTCTGGGCCGCACTCGCCGACCCCCACAGGCGTGCCATCGTCGCGCTGCTCCTTGAGCGCCCGCGGCCCGTCGGTGAGATCGTCGAGGCGTGCGGACTCAGTCAGCCGAGCACCTCGAAGCATCTGCGGGTGCTGCGCGACGCCGGGCTGGTACGGGTACGGCAGGACGCGCAGCGCCGTGTGTACGCGCTCGACCCGGCCCCGATCGCCGAGCTCGACGCCTGGCTGGCCCCGTACCGGAAGCTGTGGAACGAGAGTCTCGACGCCCTTGGCCGTCGCCTGGACCGGGCGGCGGGGGAGCCGTCGGACGACCACGCGATTCCGGCCGGGCCCCTTGAGCGGGCCGCGCCCGAAGCCCCAGCAGACTCCTCCCCGAAGGACTGAGCCGCCATGTCCGCCGAATCCACCGCCCCCACCGGCACCTACCTCACCCTCGACGACGGCCGCCCCGCCGTCCGCTTCAGCCGGACCTACGAACATCCCGTCGAGCGTGTCTGGCTGTTCGTGACCGACCCCGACGAGCTGGTCCACTGGTTCCCCTCGCGCGCCGAGATCGAACTGCGCCCCGGCGGGACCATCACCTTCAGTGGTGACCCGAACATGCCGGAGTCCACGGGCCGGGTCATCGCGGTCGACGCACCCCGGCACCTCTCCTTCGAGTGGGGCGGCGACGAGCTGCACTTCGACCTGGAGGCACTGGACGAGAAGCGCACCCGGTTCACGCTCACCAACGTCCTGGAGGCCGAGAACACCGCCGCGCGCAACGGCGCCGGCTGGGAGGTGTGCCTCGGCGCCCTCGACGCGCATGCGCGGGGTGAGGAGCACGAGGGACCGCACGCCGGGAGCACCGCCCCCTGGCAGGCGATCTACCACCAGTACATCAAGGCCGGGATCCCTTCCGGAGCCCCGGTCCCCGGGCTCGACTGACCGCTCACCGCATCTGCCGCCGCACCAGTTCGTGCAGCCGCCCGCCCGTGTCCGCGAGGAGCTGTGCGGGCGGACCCTGCTGGGCGACCTTGCCGTCCTCCATCACGATGACGCGGTCCGCGTCCATCACCGTGGACAGGCGGTGCGCGATCACGATACGGCTGGCGTTGAGTGCCCGGGTGCTCTCGATGACCGTGCGCTGGGTCTCGTTGTCCAGGGCGCTGGTCGCCTCGTCGAAGAAGAGGATGC
The DNA here is from genome assembly GCF_040683495.1 of Streptomyces sp. NPDC093544. Taxonomy (NCBI): domain Bacteria; kingdom Bacillati; phylum Actinomycetota; class Actinomycetes; order Kitasatosporales; family Streptomycetaceae; genus Streptomyces; species Streptomyces sp. NPDC093544. Next base: position 8,951 of record NZ_JBFBEA010000036.1, read on the forward strand.
GGGGGCGGCGTATCAGCGCCTGGGCGATCATCAGGCGCTGGCGCTGGCCTCCGGAGACCGCGCCGCTGCCGGAGACGATGGTGTGCAGGCCCATCGGCATGCGCTTGATGTCCTCGGCGAGGCCCGCCATCTCGGCCGCCGCCATCGCCTCCTCGGGTGTGTACGGCTCGGTGCCGCAGATGCAGTCCAGGATCGATCCGGTGAACGGCTGCGCGTGCTGGAGCACGACACCGCACTGGCGGCGTACGGCGGACTGGTCGAGGGCCGCCAGATCCTGGCCGTCGTACAGGACGCTGCCCGACACCGGCTTGTCGAAGCCGATGAGCAGCCTCAGCAGCGTGGACTTGCCGCAGCCGCTGGGGCCGACGATCGCCACGAACTCACCCGGCCTGACGGCGAAGGACACCTCGTCCAGGACCAGCGGGCCGTCGTCGGTGTAGCGGAAGGACAGCCCGCGGGCCTCGATCGCCCCGGACAGGACTCCGGGGCGGGTGCTCGCCACGCGCACCTCGGGCGTCGCGTCGAACACCGGCTTGATCTCCTCGAACATCGGCAGCGCGGCCGCCGCCGAGACGCACGCGCCGGTGATCGAGGTGACCGAGATCAGCAGCATCGTCATCGACGTGTTGAAGGTGAGGAACTCGGCGGCCGACAGCGAGTCGCGCGCCGGGCCCGCGAGCAGCATGAACATCAGCAGGGAGCAGAGGGGCAGGTACACCGAGCCCATCACCGTGGTGAGGTTCTTGATCCGGCCGACCCTCTGCTGGAGCTCACGGCTGCGCGCGAACTCGCCCGCCCAGGCGGCGTACGCGTAGTTCTCGGCCGCCGCAACCCGCAGCTTGGGCAGGCCGCGCAGGGTCTGGAAGGCCTGGTTGTTCAGCTTGTTGCTGAGCACGACCAGGCGGCGCTGCCAGCGCACCTGCCACAGACCGAGTCCCAGGAACCCGGCGGCGATGACGACGAGCATGCCGATCGCGGCCAGCGCCATGGGGACGCTGTACCAGAGCAGCAGACCGAGGTTCATCGCGCCGATCGTGCCCGCCTGGGCGAGGGTCGGGCCGACGCCCGCGAGGAGGCGGCGGATCGCGCTGATTCCCATGGCGGCGCTGGCGAGTTCACCGGTGGAGCGAGAGGTGAAGAACTTCGTGGGCAGTCGCAACAGCCGGTCCCACACGGCAGGTTGGAGCGTTGCCTCGATCCGGCCCTCCAGCCGCAGGATGGTGAGGTTCTGCAGCAGCATGAACGCCGCCGACACGACGCTGGTGATCATGATGGCGAGGCAGACCTGCGCGATGAGGCTGTGCTGGGCCCTCGGCACGTACTCGCCGAGCACCTTGCCGGTGGCGATCGGCACGATCGCGCCGATCGCGACGGTCACCAGAGAGCTGATCGCGAGGTTGCGCATGTCGCCGCCGGTGCCGCGGAGGCAGAACCTCATCAGCCGCAGCGGGCTCAACTGCCGTTCGGGCAGCGGTCGGTAGAACATCACGGCCTGCGGTTCGAACTCCCCCGCGTTGGCCTTCTCGACCGGCGTCTCGCGTCCGGAGGACGGCTGTACGGCGATGTATCCGCCGCGCCGCCAGAGCAGGGCGACCGGTGCCCCCGACACGGCACGGTGGCCCACCAGCGGGCCGATGTTGTCGTGCCACCAGTGCCCGTCGAGACGTACGGCACGGGCGCGGACGCGCGAGGCGATCGCTATCCGCTCGACCGGGTCGATCCGGTCGCTCTCCGTGCCGCTCTGCACGGCCGCCGCGAGAGTGATCCCGGCCGCGTCGGCGACCAGCTTGCAGGCCGCGTACGTGGCGTCCGCGTCGGCGGCCGTCGGGCGCTTCGCCGACTGCTTGCCGATCGACGCGAGCAGCGTCCGGTCGGCCTGGGCACGGACGGCCTCGCCCGCTTTGATGCCCGCCGCCGTACGGTCCTCGTGGCGCGACTCCAGCCGCGCGATCCAGCGGTCGAGTGTGGTGAGGAGCCGGTACTGCTGGTCGACCATTCGCTGCCAGACACCGGAGTCCATCAGTAGGTCGGCTGCCGCCTCCGCGCCGTAAAGGGAGCCGTACTGCACACTCCCGGGCGGTACCTGCATCCAGAAGACGTCCTCATCCGTGAGCGCGGCGGCGTTCTCATGGGCCATCGGCGCCTGGAAGAGAATGGAGAGGCTGCGGCCCACGCCGAGTGCGAGGGCGTACTCCAGCGGGCTCGAAGTCGGTGGTACGTACTGGGCGTTGCCGTAACTGTCGTACGACCAGGTCTGGGTGTCGGCCTGCTGGTACAGCTCGCGCAGCCCGATCCGGCGCACCACGCAGTCGCGCAACGGCCGCCCGACCAGGGTGTGTTGTGGGCCGGCGACCGGACCGAGGAGCAGGGAGCCCGCTTCGAGGCGGCCGAGGTGGTGCCAGTGGCTCTGTTGGGCGGCGTCGACCGCGAACAGGTCCATGGCGCCCGCTGCGACGAGCCACAGGACTTGCGGGCCCTCCAGATCAAGGCGGTTGAGGGCGGAGCAGTCGATGGGGCTGCCCATGCCGCCCAGCGCGCCGAGGACGACGTCACCTTCGTTGACCGTCGTCATCTCATCGCTCCTTGACCAGCTCGGCGTACGGACCGCCGGCCGCCACCAGGGCGTCGTGCCGCCCGCGTTCCACGATCGTGCCGTGCTGCAGTACGACGATCTCGTCGCTGTCGCGCACGGTGCTGAGCCGATGCGCGATCACCACACAGGCGCAGCCGCGCTTGCGCAGGTTGTCGATGACGGTCTGCTCGGTCTCCGCGTCCAAAGCGCTGGTCACCTCGTCGAGCACCAGGATGCTGGGCCTGCGTACCAACGCCCTTGCGATCTCCAGGCGTTGACGCTGGCCGCCGGAGAAGTTCCGGCCGTCCTGCTCGACCCGGCTCTGGATGCCGCCCGGCCGGCGCGTGATGACGTCGTACAGCGCCGCGTCCTCCAGCGCCGCGACGACCGCCTCGTCCGGGATCGACGGGTCCCACAGCGCCACGTTGTCGCGGACCGTCCCCTCGAAGAGGAACACGTCCTGGTCGACGAAGGAGACGGAGGAGGCGAGGGCGCCGCGCGGGATGTCGTCCAGGCGTCGGCCGTCGATGCGGATCGTGCCCTCCCACGGGGCGTACAGGCCCGAAATCAGCCGGGACACCGTCGACTTGCCGCTGCCCGAGCCGCCGACCAGTGCCACCTGCTGGCCCGGTCCTACCGTCAGTGAGAAGCCGGTCAGCAGTGGCTTGTCGAGCGGGCTGTAGCCGAACGTGATGTTCTCCAGCTCGACATGGCCGTGCAGGCGGCGGGTGGAATCGCCGGTGCCGGGGCGGTCGTACAGCGGGTCGGCCTGGAAGTTCTCGACGTCCTTGAGGCGGGCGACGTCGGCCGCGAAGTCCTGGATGCGGCCCGCGACACCGTTGAGGCGGGTGATCGGCGCGGTGAAGCGGGTCACCAGGGCCTGGAAGGCGACGAGCAGACCGACCGAGATGCCTCCCTCGATGGCCCGCATCCCGCCGATCCACAGGATCAGCGCGCTGTTGAGCGTCGCGAGCATCGGCGCGACCACGCCCAGCCAGGCGCTCGGCACGCCGAGACGCTGCTCCTCCTCCAGCGTGGTCGCGTGCTGCCCGGCCCACTTGCGGAAGTAGCCGTCCTCGCCGCCGGTGGCCTTCATCGTCTCGATCAACTGGAGCCCGCTGTATGCCGTGTTGGTGAGCCGGGCACTGTCCGCACGCAGCTTCGCGGTGCGCGTCGAGCGCAGCCGGATCACCACCCGCATCGCGACCACGTTGAGCAGCGCGACGCCGATTCCCACGGCCGTGAGCTGCGGGTCGTAGGTGTAGAGGAGCACCGCGTAGAGCACGACCACGACCGCGTCCACCCCGGCCGCCGCGAGGTCACGGGACAGGGTCTCGGCCACCGCGTCGTTCGACTGGAGCCGCTGCACCAGGTCGGCCGGGCTGCGCTGGGAGAAGAAGGTGACCGGCAGCCGCAGCAGATGGCGCAGGAAGCGGGCGCTGGAGAGCGTCGAGGAGATGATGCGGCCGCGCAGCAGATTCGCCTGTTGCAGCCAGGTCAGCACCACCGTCAGCGCCACCGAGGCGCCCATCGACGCGAACAGCACGCCGAGCAGGGAGGACTGACCGCCGATCAGATAGCTGTCGATGTAAGTCCGGCTGAGCGCGGGCACTGCCGCGCCGACCACGACAAGCAGCAGACTGGCTAGGACGGCTGCTGGCATGGTGCCCGAAGTCCCGCGCAGCCGGGCCGGCATGGCGCCCAGGACGCCCGGCTTGCGGCCGCCCCGGTGGAAGTCGGGGCCCGGTTCCATGACCAGGGCGACGCCGGTGAAGCTGGTGTCGAAGTCCTCCATCGGCACGAAACGACGGCCCTTGCCGGGGTCGTTGATGTGCACGCCGCGCCGTCCGAACCGGCGCCCCGTGCCGTCGTACACGACGTAGTGGTTGAACTCCCAGAACAGGATCGCGGGCGCCCGCACCTCGGCGAGCGCGACCGTGTCCATCTGCATGCCCTTGGCCGTCAGACCGTAACTGCGCGCCGCCTTCAGCAGATTGCTCGCGCGCGAGCCGTCGCGGGAGACACCGCAGGCGATGCGCAGCTCTTCGAGGGGGATGTGCCGCCCGTAGTGGCCGAGCACCATCGCGAGCGAGGCCGCGCCGCACTCCACCGCTTCCATCTGGAGCACGGTGGGGGTGCGGACGGTCTTGCCCTTGCCCTTGGGGACCGGGCGCTTCGGCGGGTTGGAGCGGCGTCTGCCGCGGGTGTCCTGCGCGGTGGTCACGGGAGGAGCCAATCGACGGGGCGCTGATCGGCCAGCCGGATCGAACCCGAGGCCAGGGTCATGGAGGTCAGCTCGAACGGCGGGCCGTCCGCCGAGGACCACTTGAGGCCGCTCTTCGTACGGGATCCGGGGTCGAGGCTGACCAGGACGGCCACCGGCCTGCCGTCCTTCGTGAACTGTTCGCCCAGCTGGCTGTCGCCGAGGAAGGCGGCGATCTGCTGCTGGGTCTGCACCGTCCGGTCGACCGACTTCACATGGCCGCGCAACACCCCGTACTGCTGGGTCGGCACCGACTGGACGGTGAGATCCACCGCGGCGTTCTCGGGGATGGTGGCGGCGTTCTCGGCGGGGACGTACACCGTCGCGTACAGCGGATCGTTCGCGTGGGCGACCTTCTCGACGGCCGCGACGTTCGCACCGGTCGAGATGATCGCGCCGATGGTGGCGGCCAGGGCGGTGACGCGCCCGGCGGCGACGGTGCGGACGACGGCCGTCTCGCCCTGCGCGGTACGGACCTGGAGCACGGGGGCGTTCGCGGTGAGGCGTTCGCCCTCCTTCGCGAGGACCGCGGTGACCTGCCCGGCGACCGGGCTCTGCAACACGTAACTGCCCTCGCCGTGAGTGAGGATGGCGGGTGCACTGACCGTGGACGCCACGGTGCCCGTCACGGCCCAGACGGAGGCTGCCGCCATGACGACGACCGTCACGGACAGGACGAGCCAGCCCTGGGGGCGGGCGAAGCGCACCGGAAGGTCGAGTTCTTCCGGCGACTGCAGCTTGGCGAGGGCCTGTTGGCGGAACTGCACGCGACTTCCCTCACCTGTTCGATAGGTTTACGGCACCCGAGAGTCCCGGAACCATGGAGCGGTTCCGGGACTCGACGGTTCTGACTGAGATCAGAGACCAGCGACCAGGCCGGTGACCGCACCCGTGTTCAGGCCGGTGAGGCCCTCGACGGTGCCGACGACCGAGCCGACCAGCGGGGTGACGCCGGGAGCCAGCGAGTCCACGAGGCCCGTGACGGTGCCGACGGCGTTCACGGACAGACCGCCCGAAACGGCGTCGAGGTCGGCGTCCGAGATCTCGGCGGTGGCAACCTGGGGGGTGGAGTTCATGATGGAACTTCCCTTCGTATGGGTATTCATAAGGGGGAGAGCGGCCCCCCTCTGGGGACAGACGGTCGGCCGCGACCGCGGGCGTCGGGCCACCCGTTGCCGGGAGGCCCTGGAACGACCCGTGACCCCCGCGGTGCAATGGATCAAAGCACGCTGCTGTGGCACGCATCCAATCAACCGGCGCTCCCACCAGGGCAATTGATCTCCAGAACCGGTCATCCGTGCAGGAGCGCGCACTGTTCGATGGCGAGTCCTTCACAGGCTGCGCGTCATCACCGTGTGCGTGCGGTCGGCATCCGGTTCCCGAACGGGACACTCCCGCCCCAATGGCCCCGCGCGCCCCGGCGCCCTGTGGAGATCCGTCGCGCGGGGTGACCTGGTTGCGCATTCGATGTGCAGATTCGCAGAAGCCGGGATTCCGCTACGAGTTGTCGACGGCCTGTGACCGGGCACTGGCGGAGCGTGCCATGTGGCTCACCGATGAGGTCTGTCGGCCGGGACGGGCGCACAGAAGGACCTGATTGCCTCGCAATCCACGCCTTTGGCCTGCCTAACTCACGCCATGTGTAAACGGAGTTGAACACCCCATGTGACGCGTGCGTATCAACAGGCATCCAGGCGCCCCCCAGTTCAGCCGCAAGACGGTGGCAACGGACCCCGTCCCCAGGAGGTCAGAAGTTGAGTCACAAACGCATACCCAAGCGCAAGGCCGCGATAGCGGCAGGCAGCGTGGCGGCGCTCGGAGCGGCGGCGCTTTTCCTGCCGAACGCCATGGCGTCCCAGACGGACTCGGACGATGCCACCGCCAGTGCCAAGACGTTCAAGGCGGGCGATGTATCGGACCTGGCCTCGCAGCTCGCCTCCCAGTTGGGTGACGCCTTCGCCGGGTCGTACTACGACGCGGCCAACCAGCAGATCATCATCAACGTCGTCGGTGACAACAGCAATGTGATCAATGAGATCAGGGCGGCCGGCGCGGTCCCCAACCAGGTGCAGAACAGCACCGACGCGCTCGAGAACGCCGCTGCGACACTCAAGGCCGACGCGACGATCCCGGGCACGGCATGGTCCGTCGACCCGAAGACCAACGAGATCCGCGTCACCGCCGACTCCACGGTCACGGGCACCAGCTGGGACACGCTGGAGTCGACGGTCGAGGGCCTCGGCTCTGGCGTGGCGACCATCACGAAGTCCGCGGGCACGTTCAAGACCTTCGTCGACGGCGGTGACGCCATCTTCGGCGACGGCGTGCGTTGCTCCCTCGGCTTCAATGTCACCGCGGGCGACGGCACCCCCGCCTTCCTCACCGCGGGCCACTGCGGTGTCGCAGTCACCGAGTGGTCGGACGCGCAGAACGGCGAACCGATCGCCACCGTCGACCAGGCCACCTTCCCGGGCGACGGCGACTTCGCCCTCGTGAAGTACGACGACCCGGCCACGGTGGCCGCCAGCGCGGTCAACATCGGCGACGGCCAGACCGTCGAGATCACGCAGGCCGCCGAAGCCGCCGTGGGCCAGCAGGTCTTCCGCATGGGCAGCACCACGGGCCTCTTCGACGGCAACGTCCTGGGCCTCGACGCCACCGTCAACTACCCCGAGGGCACGGTCACCGGCCTCATCCAGACCGACGTCTGCGCCGAGCCCGGCGACAGCGGCGGCTCCCTCTTCACCCAGGACGGCAGCGCGATCGGCCTGACCTCGGGCGGCAGCGGCGACTGCACCGTCGGCGGGGAGACCTTCTTCCAGCCCGTCACCACCGCGCTGGAAGCGGTCGGCGCGACGCTCGGCGCGGGTGACGCGGCCGGTGACGACGGCGCCGGCGTGGAAGACCCCGGAGCGGTTGAGCCCAGCGACGGCGCCAGTGCCCCGGCGGCCGGCGACGAGGAGGCCGGAGCCGGCGGTGACGAGCTCGGCGGCGCCGAGGGCCAGTCGGGAAACGCCGGTGACGGCGACGGCGGCCTGGACGACGGCTCAGGGCTCGTGAACATCAACCCCTGACACCGGTGACCACCTGACGCCGGTGCCCCCACACAGGTCCCCCCACACAGGTTCCCCCCACGCCGGTGCCCCCACACCGGTCCCCCCACACAGGTTCCCCCCACACCGGTGATTCAGAGCCACTGACCCGGCCGCGGCATACAGCGGCCCCGGTCGGCAGTGGAAAGGTCCGGCCCTCCGGCGGGAGGGTCGGACCGCTTCACGTCCAGGCAGCAGGCCTTCAGCCGAGGGCCCGCAGGAGCAGCAGCGCGACATCGTCGGGCCGCTCCTGCGTAGCCGCCTCGTCGAGTTGGACGAGACTGTCGGCCAGCACGTCGAGCGGCTGGTCGCCCTTCTCGGCGAGCTGCCGCCCGAGGTCGGCGAGAGCGTCCTCGATGTCGACGCCGGGGGATTCGATCAGGCCGTCGGTATAGAGGGCGAGCACGGAACCCGGAGTGAGCGGGACCTCGGTCGTCGGATACGTCGCCGAGGCGTCGATCCCGAGCAGTGGCCCCCCGGCCAGGTCGAGCACCCGGACCTTGCCGTCCGGCCGCCGCAGCAACGGAGGCGGGTGGCCCGCGCGCGCCATGACGGCCACCTCGCGCGCGGGGTCGAGCCACAGATAGAGACAGCTCGCGAACAGTTCACTGCCCAGGTCGATCAACAGCCGGTTGGTGCTGCGCATGACCTCCCCGGGCGGCTGGCCGACGGTCGTGTACGCGCGGACAGCCGTACGGATCTGCCCCATCAGGCCCGCCGCCGTGACGTTGTGCCCCTGCACGTCTCCGATCACGGCCGCCGCCCGGCCCTGCGAGAGCACCAGGTCGTAGAAGTCCCCGCCGATGTCCATGCCCTGGGTGGCCGGGAGATAGCGCGCGGCCGCCTCGATCGAGGGCACCGAAGGCAGGGAGTGCGGGAGCAGCGCGGCCTGCAGACCGTGCGCCAGCCGGAGCTTGGCGTCATAGAGGAGCGCCCGTGCCAGCGCCTGCGCGATCAGACCGCCCAGGCTCGTCAGCACGGCACGCTCGTCCGCCGGGAAGGAATGCGACTCCGGGTACGCGAGGACACAGACGCCCACCGGACGGCCGGAGGCGATGAGCGGCAGATACGCCCACGCCGCCATGCCGTCCGGTGTCGTGTGCCGGGAGGGATAGAGGCGCTCCAACTGCTCACGGGAGTCGAAGAACGCGGGAACGCCGTTGTTCAGCGCCTGAGCACCCGGAGTCTCCGCGTCGAGCGGCAGCCCGTCGAAGCGCTCCACGACGCGGGCGTCCGGATACCCCCGATGCCCGAGCACGTGCAGACGTCCGGCCCGGGTGCCGAGTACCACCAGGGCCTGACTGCCGACGGCGGGCGCGATCTCGTCGGCGACCAGCTGCACCACGTCCTGCACGCTCGCCGCCTCCGTCAGCGCGCTGGCCAGGCTCAGCACATGGGAGATGGTCACCAGCCCCGGGGCGGGGTCGTCGCTGTGCTCCGGTTCGGCGCGCCTCATCTCGGACGCCGCCCGCGCCCGTGAGATCCGTACGGTCAGCCCGTTCGTACTGGGATAGAGACGGAACGACAGCCAGTCGCCTGGCGGCCGCAGGGCCACGAAAGACGTCACGTGCTGGCTGATCAGCGCGGCGCGATAGCGGTCCTCGTAGACCGGGTCGTTGAGCCAGTGCACGGACGCCCACAACTGGGTGCCCAGCAGGTCGCCGACCGGGACGCCGAGCAGCTCCGCGGTCGCCGCGTTGGCGAAGCTGACGCGTCCGTGCAGGTCCAGCGCGCACATCCCGTACGGCAGCCGTGCCACCATCCGAGCCGCCTCGACCGTGCCGAGCGTGCCGGACATCGTCGCCGCGGCGGCCGGCGCGAGCAGATCCGCCTCGGGATGCACCGGATGGTGCGCCTCGGCGGCCCGCTCCAGACGCAGCGCGAGCCGGTCGCAGGCCGCGGTGAGCTGGTCGCGCTCCCGGTCGGACAGTTCCGGCGGATGCGATCCGGGCCAGGTCACGTAGACGGCGCCGTACACGGTGTGCTCGGTCGCCACCGGGAGCGCGGCGAGTGCGAACGGATACGGGAGCACCACGGCAACCCGGGGAAAGCGGCCGGCCATCTGCTCCTCGCCGCCGACCCAGATCAGCTGCCGCTCCCGTGCCGCCTCGGCGACCGGGATCGGCGAGCTGAGCCCCACCCGCTCCCACGGGGCGGCGAAGGCCCTGGGCAGCCCCGCCATGACCGCCATCTCCAGGACCGGTTCGCCGGGCGCCAGCAGGTACACGGCGCCGGAGTGGGCGTGCACCTCGTCCATCATCGCGGCCAGCGCGAGAGACAGCAGCGGCCTTCCGCCCGGCATTGTTCGAGCGGCCGGCGCCTGTGCGGACCCCTGCGAGTCGGACACGTCGGCCACCTCCTCGCAGGGCCGCGTGATCAGGTCCCAGAGGTCAAGGCTCTCTCGTGGCGGCTCCTCGCGCACGGCGAGCGGGAGCCACCGGGCCACCACGCGGACCGCGCCGGTGGGTTTTTTCGCATTTGCGGCATTCCCGCCGCGGCCTTTGTCATGGATCTGGCATGCCCGCAGCGGGCTTGTCACAGGTCTGACATGCCCGGAACGGTCACAGGGGCTGCGCCGGAGCCCCGGAAGCGCTGTAATGACGGACGTGGTCAGTGAGGACGTTGCGGGACGCAGAACGAGAACGCCGCGCGCCGAACTTGCCCTCAAAACGCTCGCAAACGATCTGGAACCCCGTGAGCGGCTCCGCCGCGTACTCGAACAGGCCCTCGTTTTCACCGGCGCGACGGTCGTCGCGGTCTACTCACCGACCCGGAGCGGCGACGAACTGCGCCTCGCCGAGTCGGCAGGCGTGCCGAGAACGCTGTACGGGCTGCGCGACGGCTACCCCGTCACCGGCGGGTCCTCGGTTGCCGACGCGCACCGCTCGGGCCGGCCGCTGTGGCTCGGCCCGCAGGAGGTCGACCGCCGCGCCGACGCCCGGCGACTGCCCTCCCAGGACTTCTCGCTGGCCGTCCTGCCCCTGCGTGACGACGGCTGTCTGCTCGCCGTCAGCGAGAACGCCGCCGGCTTCGACCCCGAGGACCGGGAGTGCCTGGCCCTGATCGCCGAGGCGGTCGTCTGCCCGCCGCCCGCCACCGAGACGGACGCCGACGAGCTGCCCGCCAGCTCGTTCAGCCTCGCCATGGACACCGGCCGCGTCGAGGTCGACGAGGAGATGCTGGAGCTCTTCGGCCTGAGCCCGGCCGACTTCGACGGCAAGGTGGAGACGCTCCTGTCGCTGACCGTTCCGGAGGACCTGCCCTCGCTGATGTCCGTGGTGGAGGCGGACCACATGTCCATCGGAGACCGCGAGCTGGAGTTCCGGATCCTTCAGCCGTCCGGCGAGCAGAAATGGCTGCGCCTGCGCGGGCACCTCCTGCCCGGCGGCGCGGGCCTCCCCGGACGGCTCGTGGGCACCGTCTCCGACGCCTCGAAACTGCGCTCAGGGGGCAACGAGGTCGCCCGCGTCCAGCGGCTCGCCGCCGCCCTGGCCACCGCCGGCACCGTCCGCGACGTGGGCCGGGCCGTGGTCGCGGCCCTCCGCAAGCCCCTGCGGGCCGACCGGATCGCCGTCGCGGAACTGGAGGGCGACCGCCTTATCGTCACCGTCCTGGACCCGCCCGAGCGTGAGGCCTGGCCCGAACTGTGGCGTGCCGAATGGCGCTCGGAATGGCCCGACGCGCCCGTACGCGCCATGCCGACACTCGCCGCGGCCCTGAGCGACGGGCGCGCCGCGATCTGGCCCGCCGGGACGGACCTGGAGCCCGCCCTCGCCGACGTGGGTCCCGGCGGCCTCGCCGTCCTGCCGCTGCCCGCCGCCGGCCGCATCGCCGGAGCCTGCCTGATCGGCTGGGACACCCCGCACGACTTCGGTCCCGACGAGCGCGCCCTGCTCACCGCGGCCGCGGGCCTCACCGGACAGGCCCTGATGCGCGCCCACGCCTTCGACGCCGAACACGAACTCATCGGTATGCTCCAGCGCACCCTGCTCCCGCGCCGCCTGCCCAAGCTGCCCGGCGCGGTCGCCGTCGCCCGCTATCTGCCCACCACCTCGGGCCTTGAGGTCGGCGGCGACTGGTACGACGTGATCCCGCTGCCCGACAACCACGTCGCCCTCGTCATCGGCGACATCCAGGGACACAACGCCTCGGCCGCGACCCTCATGGGCCAGATGCGCACCGCTCTGCGCGCCTACGCCGTCGAAGGACACCCCCCGGACGTAGTGGTCTCGCACGCCAACCGGCTCCTCATGGACCTGGAGACCGACCTCTTCGCGACCTGCTGCTATGTCGACGTCGACATGGAGGAGGGCTTCGCCTGGTACGTACGGGCCGGGCATCTGCCCCCGGTGCTGCGCCACCCGGACGGCGGTACGGAGATCGCCTGGTCCGAGGGCGGCCCACCGCTCGGCGTCCTCACCCAGGCCGACTTCCCGATGAGCCCGCTGCGCCTGCAGCCCGGCACGATCGTCGCCCTGACCACGGACGGTCTCGTCGAGTCCGCGGAGCTCGACATCGAGGACGGTCTGAACCGGCTCGCAGGAGAACTGGCCGCCTCCGACCCCGCCCACCTCGGACTCGTGGCCGACCGACTCCTCGCCGGCGCCAACCGCGGCGACGACGTCGCCCTCCTCCTGATGCGCTACGACGGCATGGAGCTGCGCCCGCTCCGCGAGAGCTGGACGGTCTGGCGTGTCCCGGAGGCGGTCAGGCACGCCCGCCGCTTCACCAGGCGCACCCTGCGCGGCTGGGGCATGCGCGGCGACGCGGACGCCGCACTCCTCGTCGTCTCCGAACTCGTCACCAACGCCCTCGTCCACACCGACGGCCAGATCAGGCTCGACCTCACCCTCATCAACAACCGCTTCAGAATCGCGGTCGCCGACAACTCCCCGCGTACCCCGATCAAGCCCACCAACATCGGCTGGGAGGCCACCGGCGGACGCGGCATCCTCCTCGTCGAGGCGATGTCGGCGACTTGGGGGACGGTGCCGGTCAGCGGCGGCAAGCAGGTGTGGAGCGAGATCATCCTCGACTGACACCCCGCGCGGAGTGACACCCTGAGGGGGTGCGTCTGCTGCTGATGTCCGACACCCATCTTCCCAAGCGAGCCAAGGAGCTCCCCGCTCAGCTCCTCGCCGAACTTCCGCTCGCCGACGTGGTCATCCACGCGGGCGACTGGGTGGACACCCACACCGTCGACCTCCTGGAGGCCCGCTCCCGCCGGCTCGTCGGCGTGTACGGCAACAACGACGGGCCGGCCCTGCGCGCCCGCCTCCCCGAAGTCGCCCGCCTCGACCTGGACGGCCTGCGCCTCGGAGTCGTCCACGAGACGGGCGCCGCTCAGGGCCGCGAGCTCCGCTGCGCCCAGCGCTTCCCCGACCTCGATGTCCTGGTCTTCGGCCACAGCCACATCCCCTGGGACACGACCACGGACACCGGCCTGCGCCTCCTCAACCCCGGCTCCCCGACCGACCGCCGCCGCCAGCCGCACTGCACGTACATGACGGCGCTGGTGACGGACGGCCGGCTGGGCGACGTACGCCTCCACCGGTTGCCCCCGCGCAGCTGACGTCGTAGCTCTCCGCCTTACGGAGCTTCTCCTCGTGGTGGATCGACGGGCCGGGGATGAATCGCCCCGCCCGTCGCCGTGAGCGGCTCCCCGCTGCCGCCCCACCGCAGCGCCACGATCTCGGCGGCGACGGACACGGCCACCTCCTCGGGCGTACGGGCCCCGAGGTCGAGCCCGACCGGTGAGCGCAGCCGGGACAGTTCGCTCTCGCCGAGCCCGGCCTCCACCAGCCGCTTCATCCGGTCGTCGTGCGTGCGCCGGCTGCCCATCGCGCCGATGTACGCGGCCGGGCGGCGCAGCGCCTCCTCCAGCAGCGGTACGTCGAACTTCGGGTCATGGGTGAGGACGCAGATCACCGTGCGCGAGTCCGTCGTCGTACCGCTGAGGTAGCGGTGCGGCCAGTCGACGACGACCTCGACGCCCGCCGGGAACCGCTTCGGGGTGGCGAAGACCGGGCGGGCGTCGCAGACCGTGACGCGGTAGCCGAGGAAGTCGCCGATGCGGGCCACGGCGGCGGCGTAGTCGATCGCGCCGAAGACCAGCATGCGCGGTGGCGGAGCGAAGGAGTGCAGGAAGACGGTGACCGCGTCCTCGCGGCGCTCACCGTCCGGGCCGTAGTGCCGCTGTCCGGTGGCCCCTTGGGCCAGCTCCCCGCGGGCGTCGGCGGTGACCGCCACGTCCAGACCGGTCGACCCGAGCGAGCCGGCCACCTCGTCGGGCCACACCGCGAGCGTGGCCCCGCGCGAGGCCGGGCCGTCGATCACCGTCGCCAGGGTCACCGGGCGGCCCGCGGCCACCGACTCGGCCACCGCCCCGAAGGTGGGATCCTCCTCGCGCGTCACCCGGCGTACGAGGAGCGTGATCTCCCCGCCGCAGGTCAGCCCCACGGCGAACGCGTCCTCGTCGCTGTACCCGAAGGTCTCCAGAAGTGCCTCGCCGGACTCCACCACCTCTTGGGCCAGCTCGAAGACCGCGCCCTCCACGCAGCCGCCGGACACACTGCCGACCGCTTCGTCGGCGGGGCCCACGGCCATGGCCGCGCCCGGGTCGCGCGGCGTACTGCGGCTGACGGCGACCACGGTGGCGAGCCCGAACGGGGATCCCGCCGCGTACCATCGGTTGAGCGCCGGGAGGATCTCACGCATCGCTGGCTCCCTTCGCCGCGAAGTGAACGTATCGGAATGCGGCTGGTCCAAGCGTCGCATCCGGCCCGTGACCAGGGCAGGATCGCCACGCTCCAGGCGAAGTCGCTCGGCCGCTGAGCTTTAATCCGTTGCCGTCGCGCACAGCGACCTGCTGCACTGCTCGGGACCACTACGCCGGGATCAAGGAGCAGCAATGCGCACTTCGTTCATGTCCGCCCAGGAAGGAATCACTCCCACTCCAAAGGACATGACACCCGGTGCATATGCTCAACCTGGGAATTCTGGCGCACGTAGACGCCGGTAAGACAAGCCTCACCGAGCGGCTGCTGCACGCCGTCGGGATCATCGACGAGATCGGCAGCGTCGATGACGGAAGCACCCAGACCGATTCCCTCGCGCTGGAGCGGCAGCGCGGTATCACGATCAAATCCGCCGTCGTCTCCTTCACGATCGACGACGTCACCGTCAATCTGATCGACACCCCCGGACACCCGGACTTCATCGCCGAGGTGGAGCGGGTGCTGAGCGTGCTCGATGGCGCCGTACTCGTCGTCTCGGCCGTGGAGGGCGTACAGGCGCAGACCCGTGTGCTGATGCGGACGCTTCAGCGGCTGCGGATTCCCACGCTTGTCTTCGTGAACAAGATCGACCGTGCCGGAGCGCAGTACGAGCGTGTCCTGGAGCGGATCTCCGCGCGGCTCACTCCCGCGACCGTCCCGATGGGCGAAGTCGGCGAACAGGGCACGCGCGGCGCCCACTTCGCTCCCTTCGACGACGCCCGGCTCAGGGCGCCACTGCTCGACCTGCTCGCCGAGCACGACGACGACCTGCTTGCCGCGTACGTCGAGGGCCGTGTCCCTGATGACCGGCTCCGCGCCGCCCTTGTCCGGCAGACCGGGCAGGCGTTGGTGCACCCCGTGTATTTCGGCTCGGCGATGACGGGCGCCGGTATCGCGGAACTGATCGCCGGGATCAAGGAGTTGCTGCCCTCCGGTGAGGGAGATGTCGAAGGACCGGTGTCGGGGACCGTCTTCAAGGTCGAGCGCGGACCCGCGGGGGAGAAGATCGCGTACGCCCGTATGTTCTCCGGGAACCTGTGGACGCGCGACCGGCTGACCTTCCGTGACGGCGAGGCGGGGAAGGTCACCGCGATCAGTGTCTTCGACCGGGGTTCAGCCGTCCGGGAGACGTCCGTGGCCGCGGGGCGGATCGGCAAACTCTGGGGCCTCGGAGACATCCGGATCGGCGACACCATCGGCGTACCGCGGAAGTCGTCGGCGGCCGAGCACTATTTCTCGCCGCCCACGCTGGAAACGGTGGTAGCCCCGAGCCGTCCGCACGACAAAGGGGCTCTGCATCTCGCGCTCACCCAACTCGCCGAGCAGGACCCGCTGATCAATCTGCGTCAGGACGAAGTGCGCGGGGAAACGTCCGTGTCGCTCTACGGCGAAGTGCAGAAGGAGGTCATCCAGGCGACACTTGCCGACGAATTCGGCATTGATGTCCTCTTCCGTGAGACAACACCCCTGTGCATCGAACGGCTGGTCGGCACCGGTACGGCGGTCGAGTTCAACGGAAAGGGTTCGCATCCCTTTCTCGCGACCGTCGGACTGCGCATCGATCCGGCGCCCGTCGATTCCGGCGTGGAATTCCGCCTTGAGGTCGAACTCGGGGCGATGCCTTACGCGTTCTTCAAGGCGGTCGAGGACACCGTGAGGCAGACGCTGGAGCAGGGAATCCACGGATGGCAGGTCATCGACTGCACGGTCACCATGACGCATTCCGGCTACTCGCCACGGCAGAGCCATGCCCACCAGGGCTTCGACAAGAGCATGTCCACCACGGGTGCCGACTTCCGGGGCCTGACGCCGCTCGTGGTGATGAGCGCGCTGCGGGAGGCGGGCACGCGGGTGTACGAGCCGATGCACCGGTTCCGGCTTGAGGCCCCGGCGGACACCCTGGGTGCCGTGCTGCCGGTGCTCGCGAAGCAGCGAGCCGCCCCGCAGACCACGGAGATGCGTGGCGCGACGAGCGTCCTGGAGGGCCGGGTCCCGGTCGCCAAGGTGCATGAACTGGAGCAGCAGCTACCCGGATTGACGCGTGGCGAGGGCGAGTTGGAGTGCGCCTTCGACCACTACGCGCCGGTCGTCCGCGGGACGGTACCGGACC
Organism: Streptomyces sp. NPDC093544; assembly: GCF_040683495.1. Classification (NCBI taxonomy): domain Bacteria; kingdom Bacillati; phylum Actinomycetota; class Actinomycetes; order Kitasatosporales; family Streptomycetaceae; genus Streptomyces; species Streptomyces sp. NPDC093544. The sequence continues at coordinate 25,764 of NZ_JBFBEA010000036.1, forward strand.
GGCCGCGGACCGATCTCAATCCGCTCGACCGGAAGGAGTACCTGCTCAACGTGAAACGCCGGGTCTGAACGTGACATGCGCGGGGTTTGAACGCGACGCGCGCCTGTCTGGTGATGAGGGCGTCGCGGCTGGGTGCGAAAGGCGTCGCGGTGGCAGGTGAAACAAGAAACACCGGGCGGGTGCGCCGGGAGCTTACTCATGAGTCATGGGGTGTTGACGGTCCGACATGCGCCCGCGCACTGTAATGAACATGTCGAAGTTACGTGCGCGTCTGCTCGGCGTCCTCGTGCTCCTCACCGGCTTCGTCACGGCGGCGGGCGTACAGCCCGCCGCCGCGGCTCCACTCCCCGACTCCCTCTGGTTCGACGAATCCGCGGCCGCCACCCTCACCGTCGAGGACGGCCACTTCACCGACGGGCTCGGCCGCGAGGTCGTACTGCGCGGCTACAACGTCTCCGGCGAGACGAAGCTGGAGGAGAACAGCGGACTGCCCTTCGCGTCGGTCGCCGACGCCAGGAAGTCGGCGACGGCGCTGCGCGCTCTCGGTGGCGGCAACTCCGTACGCTTCCTGCTCTCCTGGGCGCAGGCCGAACCCGTACGCGGCCAGGTCGATTCCACCTATCTCGCGGCGGCCACCGCCCAGATCGGCGCCTTCCTCGACGCGGGAATCCGCGTGTACCCGGACTTCCACCAGGACCTCTACTCCCGCTACCTCTTCAACGCGGGCAGCTGGTACACCGGCGACGGCGCCCCCAAGTGGGCAGTGGATGCCGGGGGTTACCCCCAGGAGTCGTGCGGGATCTGCATCCTCTGGGGCCAGAACATCACCACGAACGAGGCCGTGAAGCAGGCGTCGTACGACTTCTGGCACAACGAGTACGGCCTCCAGGACGCCTTCCTCACCACGGCCCAGGCGACCATGGCCTACGTCAAACAGCACCTCACCGCCGACCAGTTCGCGGGGGTCGTCGGCTTCGATCCCTTCAACGAACCGCACGCGGGCACGTACGACTCCGGTGAGACGAGCCGCACTTGGGAACGCGACGTGCTCTGGCCGTTCTACGCGAAGTTCCGGGCCCGGATGGACGCGGCCGGCTGGCAGGCCAAGCCCGCCTTCGTGGAACCGAACCTCTTCTGGAACGCCAACATCGACTTCCAGAAGCAGGAGGGCGGCCTGCTCGACGCGGGCACGCTGGGCTCGCGCTATGTCTTCAACACCCACTTCTACGACCAGAAGGCGATCTCGGGCATCTTCATGTGGGGCAAGGCGGAAGACGGCCAGTACGTAACCGACTTCGGGACGGTACGCGACCGGGCCTCGGCCGCCGGTACGACAGCGATCATCAGCGAGTTCGGCCATCCGCTGGCCGGATCGGTCGCGGACAAGGCGCCGACGGTCCTGAAGGCGATGTACCAGGCCCTCGACTCCCGCCAGAAGGGCTCTACCTGGTGGTCGAACCCGGCTGCCTCCGGCCCGGTCCTGTCCGGCAGTCAGTGGCAGTGGGACATCTACAACAGCCGCCACCACGAGCTGATGAACGACAACCCCGACAAGGTCGTGACCACCGGCGACGCCTGGAACGACGAGGATCTCTCCGCCGTGCGCCTCGACGACTCGGGGACGGCCGTACTGCGCCAGGACGCCCGCCTGCTGGACCGTGTCTACCCCAGCGCCACGGCGGGTACGACGGTCGCCTTCACCTACGAGGACCGCTCCCGGGACGGCTCCACGACCCTGACCTGGAACCCGGTCCCGAGCTCCCTGCCCAACGTCTCCCAGCTCGTGGGGTCGGGCCAGTACAGCCTGCTGGTCTGGCGTTCCGACGGCACGAGCGCTCCCACGGAACTCCATCTCCCGGCGTCCTTCCCGACCTCGGCGACCACCGTCGTCTCCGACCTCGGCACGACGACCACTCCACCCGCGTACACCACGACAACCCCGATCGCGGTGGCCCCCGAACCGGGCGGCACGGGAAGCCGCCGCCTCCTGCTCACGGCTCCCGGCTCGGGGACCTTGCACTACGCGCTGGTCACGAACGGGGCGACCGCACCGTCCGCCGGTCTGCTGAGCTCGGCCCGGACCGAGCTGGCGTCATGGGCCGCGACGGAGTTCGGCTGACCGAGGGGCCCGACAGGTTGCCTCCATGCCGGCGCTCCACGACTGGAGCGCCGGTGGGCGGGACGCGCCCCGAGTTGTTAATCAGGCACCTGCCTGATTAAAGTGAATGGTGCCTCGCCGAGCGCAGGGGGTTCCATGGCAACCAGGCGGAGTGCACAGACACAACGCGGGCCGGGCAGACCGCCGGCGGACGCGCCGCGGCCCGACCTGGCGGAGATCCACCAGCGTGGCCTGGAGGCCTTCGCGGAACTGGGCTACGAGGCGGTGTCCGTACGGCAGCTCAACGAGCGCCTCGGCATGGGGCACACCTTTATCCACGACCGGTACGGATCGAAGGAAGCCTTCTGGCGGGCGGTCATGGAAACCGCCATCCAGGACGAGACCGATGAGGTCATGGCCGCCCTTGCCAAGGAGCAGCCCGTCGACGACCTCGCCCTGCTGATCGCCGGCGTGCGGGCCTTCCACCAGGCTGCCGCCCGCCGTCCCCACCTCACGCGGGTCATCGACTACGAAGCCGGCCGCGACTCACCGCGCCTGGCCCACCTCTACACGCTGATGAGCCCGCTGCACGAATTGGGCCGGCCGGCCTTCGACCGGCTCGTGCGCGCGGGGACGCTGCGAGACATCCCCTGGTACCTGTTCCACTTCGCCGTCACGAAGCCGATGGCCCTGTACGGCCAGGCACCGCTGGCACGGATGTTGGGCCGGACCGACGACGCCGACGACCACACGCTGATGAGCACGTTGATCCTCAACGGCCTGCTCATGCACGACCGCCCGACAGAAGCCGGAGTTCCTCGATGACCGCCATCCAACGTTCGAACAAGAACACCACGGTGTTGTGCCTCACCGCCGTTGTCCTCCTCGGTCTGGTCCTGTCGGTCTTCTTTCACGGTCTGACGATGCTGGTGATCGTGGTGCAGGTCGGCTTCGTGTTCCTGCACGGGGCGCAACGCTACGGCCGGCGCGCGATCGGGGTCTTCGTCGTGGCGGGACTCGTGATCAGCAACCTCCTGGAGAACCTCAGCATCCAGACCGGCTTCCCGTTCGGCCAGTACCACTACACCGGCGACGGCAAGATCTTCCAGGTGCCCTGGTTCATCGGCCCGGCCTATCTGGCCACCGGCTACCTCGCCTGGATCGTGGCCACCGTGCTGCTCGGCGATGTGCGTCGCAACTCGTCCTGGCTGACCACCATCGGAACCCCCGTGGTCGGCGCGTTCGCCATGACTGCCTGGGACCTTGCCATGGACCCCACTTTCTCGACCATCGAGGGCCACTGGGTGTGGGAGAACGGCGGCGGATTCTTCGGAGTCCCGCTGGGCAACTTCCTAGGGTGGACCTTCACCGTCTACCTGTTCATGCAGGTCTTCGCCCTCTACCTGCGCAGCCGCGGTCCGCTGCCGACCGCGCAGTTGGAGTCGACCACGGTCAGTGATCTGCAGGGGGTACTCCTCTACGCGGCGACGACGATCTCGTTCTTCTCGGAGTTCGTCACCGGCAGGCACACCACCGTCACCGACGCTGCCGGCGTGACCTGGCGCACCGCCGACATCTACGAGTCCTCGGTCCTGCTCACCGTCTACGGCATGTGCTTCATCGCCCTCCTTGCCCTGCTGCGTATCGCCCAGCGGCGGACCACGGCCGCGACGTCGGCCCCGGAGGGCAGCACGGTCGAGCGGGCGGAGCCGAACCCGGAGCGCCTGTCCGCCTAGGTTGCCCAGGGGACCGCGCGCGCTTCGGCAGCGAGAAGGGCGTCCGCTGGGGCGGACGCCCTTCTCGCCACCGAAGCCTGAACGACCCGGCGAACCTGTGCGATCAAAGCACTGGCTGGCCGCCCGTCAGAAGGCGTGCGCCATCAGTTCCGCGAACAGTGCGTGCTCGTCGACGTCGAGGCCCCGCGAGCGGAACCAGGCGCAGATGTTGGCGCAGTCGCGCTGGAGGAAGCCCATTCCGTTGAGGTTGCCGACCAGGTCGACGATCTGCGGCAGGTCGATGATGACCAGCCGCTCGCCCGCGGCGAGGATGTTGTACGCCGAGAGGTCGCCGTGCACGAGGCCGTTCTGCACCATCGTCGCGAGCGCATCGGTGAGCTGCTCGAAGTACGCCGTCAGCAGCTCGGGTGAGGGTCGGGTCTGGGCGAGCCGGGGGGCGGTCCCGACGGTGCCGTCCTCGTCGACGACGGTGATCCACTCCATCAGGATCTCGGTGCCGTCGATCTGGACCGGGTAGGGAACCGGCAGCCCGAGTTCCCAGAGCCGCACCAGCGCACCCCACTCGGACACCGCCCACTCGCCGGCCGCGACCTGCCGACCGAAGGTGCTCTTCCGCTTGACGGCCCGCTCGTCACGCGAGCGCTTCATCGAGCGGCCCTCGGTGTAGGACGCGGAGCGGTGGAAGGTCCGGTGCTCTGGAGAGCGGTACCGCTTGGCCGCCATGACCACGCCGGCGGCGGCGTCGAGCGGGTCGGCGCGCTCGACGAGATGGACGTCGGCCTCCTTGCCGGTCTTGAGGACGCCGAGCTCGGTGTCGATCGCGCCCTGCGAGGTCACCACCCAGTCCGGGAGCGGCTCGGGGCCGCGGCAGAGGGGTTCGACGCTGAGCCAGGTCGACCAGCGCTGGCCGTCCTCGAGGTCGTCGTAGGAACGGAAGTCGAAGACGAACCGGTCGTCGACGTCGCCCAAGTCGTCCGGCGGCGGGCCGGAGCGGTGGGCGTCGGTGATGAGGGCGTCAGGAAATGCCGGGTGCTGAGGGTGTTGCGAGAGATCGTCGTGAGACATCGCTGGAGGTGCTCCATGAAGTGAGAGGGAGGCGGTCTGCGGGCAGGCCGAGGACAGTCGTGTTCACGGTCGTGCCTCCTCTCGTGGAGCACCGGGCAGCTCCCGGTGTCTCGCCCATGCTGAGGGGCGGACACGGGGAGCTGCAACCGAATAAAACCGGCCCGCGTCGAGCGCGCCGGCGGTGCCGTCTGTTTCCGGCGGGATCCTCCGTAGCGGGCTCGTCCCGGCCCTGTTCGTGGCAGCCGAGCAGCCATCGCCTGGATCGACTCGTGCCGCCCATCCAGCATCAATCCGCGCAGATAGCACTCGCCCTAGGACCGCTGGTCACCTGACCGAGTCCTACTGGCTGCTTGAGGGCCGCGCCTGCTTTCGCACGCGGAATCGGAGCATCGTGACGGCACCCGACTGGGTGTTGCTGAATGGCTCCAGCTCGATCTTGTCGAGGCTGGGGGGCGAGAAGCGGACACCGTCGCCGAGTAGCACAGGCAGGACATACACCAGGATCTCGTCGACGAGCCCGAGCTGTAGGCACTGGGCGGCCACGTCGGCACCGAGGATCTCCAGGTTCTTGCCGCCCGCGGCGCTGCGCGCCGTGGCGACGGCTTCCTCAACTCCACAGGTGAGGAACGTGACGGTGGGGTCCGGTTCGTCGGGAGGCTCGTGGGTGAGGACGAACTGTGCACCCCCGTCGTAGGTGGTGTCCTGTTCGGCCATGCCCTTGGCGACCTCGTACGTGCCCCGGCCGACGAGCATGGCGCCTGTGGCCGCCATGACCTCCGGGAACACGTCCGCAGTCAGGTACTCGGCGATCCAGTCCATCGCGTGGCCAGGACCGGCGATGAAGCCGTCCAGCGACATCGCCCTGTTCACGACCACTTTGCCGGTGCCGGTGCCGGTGCTCACATCACTCATGCGTACTCTCCAAGGATTTTGGAGTCCCGAGGCCGAATCATAGTTCGGCCGACGGGGAGGGCGAGGGCAAGAGTTGCGCGCGCATCTGGATCTTTTGGGCTCACCGCACTAGCGAGATCGTTCCGCCGCCGTGACGGTCTGCTCCAGCAGGACCGCGATCGTCATGGGGCCGACGCCACCCGGCACCGGCGTGATCAGCGAGGCCCGGTCGCGGGCGGTGTCGAAGTCGACGTCGCCGACGTTCCCGGGGTTGTAGCCCGCGTCGATGACGACGGCGCCCGGCTTGATGTCCTCGCCGCGGATCAGCCGCGGTCGCCCCACGGCGGCCACCACGATGTCCGCCTCCCGTACGACCGAGGACAGCTCGGTCGTACGGGAGTGGCAGTACGTCACCGTCGCGTCGCGGCCGAGCAGCAGCATGCCGACGGGCTTGCCGAGGATCGCGCTGCGGCCCACGACGACGGCGCGTTTGCCGGCCGGGTCCACGTCGTACTCGTCGAGGAGGCGCATGATGCCGCCCGGAGTGCAGGACACGAAGCCGGGCAGCCCGAAGCTCATCGCCGAGTACGAGCTCAGGGTCACCCCGTCGACGTCCTTCTCCGGCGCGATGGCCTCGAAGGCGGCGCGCTCGTCGATGTGCGGACCGACGGGGTGCTGGAGCAGGATGCCGTGCACGGTGGGGTCGTCGGACAGCGCGCCCAGCGTGCCGACCAGTTCCGCCGTCGTGGTGCCCGCGGACAGGGCGACGTGCCGTGACTCGATACCGGCCTTGCGGCTGCGGTTCTGCTTCATCCGGACGTAGGTGACGGAGGCGGGATCCTCGCCGACCAGTACCGTCGCCAGACACGGCGACACACCCGTGCGGTCCTTGAGGTCGGCCGCGCGCTTCGCGGTCTCCTCGACGATGCGGCGCGCGAGACCGGCGCCGTCCATGAGCTGGGCCTGGGACATGAGCCACTCCTGAGCGTCACTGACACGATCGCCCAGGCGCGCGGCAAAGACCCGTTCGTCAGACCGCTCCCCGGTGGTACTCCACCTCAGCGCCAGTCACGGCCCGCCGGCCAGCGTAGTTCAGTGCGGCTGGCTCCGGCGTGTTCGGGGCGAGGGAGTACGTGCTCCGTGCAGTGCTGAGCGCAGCACGGAAGCGGATACCCGTACCCCCGCCGCGGACAGCGGCCGCGGCCACCGATTCCGGTGCGCCCGTGACCGGCCCATCCCCGCGCTCGCCGAGAAGGTCCAGGTCAGATTCGATCTGATCCGGACCTTCGGCCAGGTCTTTCCTACTCGTCCCATGCCTGCAGCAACGTGTGTTCGACGATCTTGCCGTCGCGCAGCGAGACCATTGAGCTGGCCAGTACTTTCACGCCGTCCGGGTACTGGCAGGACTCGGTGAAGGCGACCTGGTCGCCCTGGACGACGCACCGCTCCAGCTTGTGGGTCATGTCCCGGCTGTATACGTCGTTGAGCATGCCGGCGATCTCGTCGCGACCGTGTTTGACCATCGGATGGCTGGGCTGGGTGTTGTGGTCGACGACACGGAGCTCCGCGTCGTCCGCGTAGAGCGACAGCAGATCTGCCGCGCTGTGTCCTTCAATGCCCCGGCGTAGCGCTTCGGTGTCGAAGGCGGGGCCTGCCGCGGTGCCCATGATGACCTCCTTGGAAGGCCGCGGCCCAACGAGGAGCGGGCCGCGAAGGGCCTCTCCTTCGAGACTCCTCCGCCACGGGGTGCGCGGCAAGCGCAGCAGGACCTGTGAGCCTCACGGGTGAGCGGCGAGGAACAGCCGTGTCCGCCCGGGGCCCCGAGCCGTTGCTGAAAGCATGATCTCAACACGACGTATTGTCGCCGCCGTTGGTCTCGCCGTCGGTGTCACGGGCCTTGCCGCGCCGATGGCGAACGCCGCCGTCTCCGAGGCGCCGAAGCCGCTGAACCCCATCACCGAGCTCGACCGGCTCGCTGTGAGCGAAATTCCCGCGGAGTACCAGGCCGCACTTCCGAAGGTCTCCAGCCAGCTGGCCGGGCTCAACGGTCTGAACGAGGGCCTCAACGAGATGCACCAGCTGACCGACCTGGTCGCTCCCGTCACCGGGGTGCTCCCGGCCATTCAGCCGTAGTCTCCCGGCGCTCGACAGCTTCGTCTGCCCCCGGCACCCCGGTGCCGGGGGCAGACGCGTATGCCCTTGACTTTCGCGGGGTCCGGTCCGAGCATCCTACCTAGTAGGTTAGTGAATTAGGCTTCACGTGACGAACGACTGTTGCCGACGTGAGCTCTCTACTGATTTTGTTGATAACTGCGTACCGCCGTCGCTACGTACCGAAGGAACCCGCCATGGCCATCACCCGTGAACTGTTCATCGGCGGCAAGGACGTGCCCGCCGCCTCCGGCCGCACCGCCGAGGACATCAACCCCTACACCGGAGAGGTCTACGCGACCGTCGCCGCGGCCGGTCCCGAGGATGTCGCCCGCGCCGTGGACGCCGCCGACGCGGCCTTCGCCGAGTGGGCCGCGCTCGCGCCCTTCGCGCGCCGTGCGATCTTCCTCAAGGCCGCCGACCTCCTTGACGCCAGGGGGGAGGAGGTGGCCGAGTTGATGGCGCACGAGGCAGGCGGTACCCGCCCGTGGGCGTACTTCAACGTGGGTCTCGCCGCGAACATCCTGCGCGAGGCGGCCGCCGCGATCACCGCTCCGCGCGGTGAGGTGCTCAGCGCCCAGGAGGCGGGCGCCCTGGGCCTCGCGATCCGCGAACCGCTCGGAGTCGTCGCCGCCTTCGCGCCCTGGAATGCGCCCGTCATCCTCGGCGTACGTGCCGTCGCGGCTCCCCTCGCCGCGGGCAACACCGTCGTCGTGAAGCCCAGCGAGGACGCGCCGATCGCGTGCGCGCTGCTCGTCGCCGATGTGCTGCGCGAGGCCGGGCTGCCGGACGGTGTGCTGAACGTGGTCACCAACGCCCGTGAGGACGCGGCCGAGATCGCAGAGGTGCTGATAGCCGACCCGCGGGTGCGCGCCGTCAACTTCACCGGATCCACCGGCGTCGGCCGGATCATCGGTACGCACGCGGCCACGCATCTCAAGCCCGCCGTACTGGAGTTGGGCGGCAAGAACGCGGTCGTCGTGCTCGACGACGCCGACGTGGACTACGCGGTCGACGCCGTCACCTTCAGCGTGTTCATGAACTCCGGCCAGATCTGCATGTCCGGCGACCGCATCCTCGTACACGAGTCGCTCGCCGAGGAGTTCACGCAGAAGTTCGCCGCGAAGGTCGCCTCGCTACAGGCCGGCGACCCCGCCCACCCGCACACGGTGGTCGGTCCGCTGGTCAGCGCCGCCGCCGCACAGCGGGTCGCCGCGCTCATCAAGGACGCGGTGGCCAAGGGCGCCACGGTCCTCACCGGTGGCGGGGAGCCGGAGGGTGCGGTGCACCCGGCGACCGTCCTCACCGGTGTCACGAAGGACGCGGACATCTACTACGCGGAGGCGTTCGGCCCGGTCTGCGTGATCGAGACCTTCGCCGACGACAGCGCCGCCGTCGCCGTGGCCAACGACACCGACAACGGCCTGACCTGCGGAGTCATCACCGAGAACGCCACGCACGGGCTGGCCGTGGCCCGCCGGATCCGCACCGGCATCGTGCACATCAACGACCAGTCCGTCGCCGATGAGCCGCACGCGCCCTTCGGCGGCGTCAAGGCCTCCGGCTACGGGCGCTTCGGCGGCCGCTGGGGCCTGGAGGCGTTCTCCAACACCCGCTGGGTGACCATCGCCACGCAGCAGGCGCACTTCCCGTTCTAGACGCGGGGAGCGGGAGCCCCCGGGCAGGTGCACCGGGGGCCGGGCCGGCCGGTCAGCCGACGGTGGCGAGGAATTGCGTGGCCGCCAGTTCCGCGTAGAGCGGGTCCCCGGCCACGAGTTCGCGGTGGGTGCCCACCGCGCGGACGCGGCCCGCGTCCATGACGACGATCCGGTCGGCCATCGTGACCGTGGACAGCCGGTGCGCGACCACGAGGACCGTCGTCGTACGGGCGACATCGGCGACCGTGTCGCGCAGCGCGGCCTCGTTCACGGCGTCGAGCTGCGATGTCGCCTCGTCGAGGAGCAGCAGGCGGGGGTGGCGCAGCAGGGCGCGGGCGATGGCGACGCGCTGACGCTCGCCGCCGGACAGCTTGGTGCCGCGGTGGCCGACCAGAGTGTCCAGGCCGAGCGGCAACCGGGCGACGAGTCCGTCGAGACGTGTCGTCTTCAGCACGCGTGTGACGTCAGTGCCGTCGGCGTCCGGGTTGCCGAGCAGCAGGTTGTCGAGGAGGGAGCCCGAAAGGACGGGCGCGTCCTGCTCCACGTAACCGATCGAGGAACGCAGCTCGGGCAGATCCCAGTCCTCCAACCGGCGGCCGTCGAACGTGATGGCGCCCGCCTCGGGGTCGTAGAACCGCTCGATGAGGGAGAAGACGGTCGTCTTGCCCGCGCCGGAGGGTCCGACGAACGCCGTCATGCCGCGGGCCGGGACGGCGAACGTCACACCGTGGTGGACGTACGGCAGATCGTCGGCATACCGGAAGCGCACGTCGTCGAAGGTGAGCGCGGCGGGTTCGGCGTTCGGGGACGGCAGTGGCGCGGGCAGGGCGGAGGGCTCGGCGGGGAGCCGCAGGGCCTCCTGGATGCGGGCGAGTGCGCCGGCGCCGGTCTGGTACTGCGTGATCGCACCGACGAGTTGCTGGATCGGCGACATCAGATAGAAGACGTAGAGGAGGAACGCGACGAGCGTGCCGACGTCGATGGCGCCGGTCGCGACGCGGGCGCCGCCCACCGCCAGCACCGTGATGAACGCGATCTGCATCGCCAGACCGGCCGTATTGCCCGCGGCGGCCGACCACTTGGCGGCGTGCACGCTCTGCCGCCACGACTCCTCGGCGGCCGCGTGGATGGCCTGCTCCTCGCGGTGCTCGGCACCGGACGCCTTGATCGTGCGGAGCGCGCCGAGGATCCGTTCCAACGAGGCGCCCATCACGCCGACCGCGTCCTGCGCCCGTTTGCTCGCCCGGTTGATGCGCGGCACGATCACGCCGAGGACGGTGCCCGCACACAGGATCACGGCCAGCGTGACGCCAAGGAGCACCGGGTCGACCAGGCCCATCATCACCACCGTCGCGGCGAGGGTGAGTCCTCCGGTGCCGAAGCCGACCAGTGAATCCGTCGTGACCTCGCGCAGCAATGTCGTGTCGGAGGTGATCCGGGCCATCAGGTCGCCCGGCTCGCTGCGGTCCACGGCAGGTATGCGCAGCCGCAGCAGATACGACGACAGGGCGCGCCGCGCGCCGAGCACCACCGACTCGGCGGTGCGCCGCAGAACGTACGAACCCGACGCGCCCACCGCCGCGTTGGTCACCACCAGCGCAGCCATGCCGAAAAGCGCCCCGGTGATGGGGCGGTCGTGCGACAGATCGTCGATGAGTCCGCGCGCCACCAGCGGCAGCACCAGCCCGGTGGCCCCGGTCGTGAGGGCCAGCAACCCGCCCGCAAGGAGCGCCCATCGATGCGGTCGTACATACCCGAACAGCAGGCGCCACGCGGGTGCCTCGGGCTTGGCTGCGGTAGTGCTCACGGCGCTCCTTGTGCGGGGTCTGTGCGGTGCGTTCAGGCTACGTCGGTGAGACGGGTCGACGTTGCGCGCGCGGCATCTCGATGGCGTCAGTGAAGAAGGCCGGGAACGAAAGCCGGGAACGAAAGCGGGGAACGAAGGCCGGCGACGAGGAGCAGTGCCGAGAACTTGCCTGCCAGGCAACAAGTGAGGTTTTGGTAACCCCGCTTTGTTCCGGATGAAGTCATTCGGCAATCGGCCGTGGCTGAAGTGGTCCTCACAAGCAGCGGCGAGGTGCGAGACCCGAGAGGGTCGCCCCCGACAACCTCGCCCCGCGCATGGAGGACTTCATGCCTGAGCTGTACGGAGCCCATTATCCGGTGGCGGTCGTCGGTGGTGGCCAGGCGGGACTCTCCGTCAGTCACTGTCTGCGCGAGCGTGGTATCGAGCACGTGGTGATCGAGGCGAACAGGGTCGGCCACGAGTGGCGCGAGCGGCGCTGGGACTCTTTCTGCCTCGTCACTCCCAACTGGCAGTGCAGACTGCCCGGTCACCCCTATGCCGGGCCCGATCCGGACGGGTTCATGGTGCGCACGGAGATCGTGCGCTATCTGGAGGAGTACGTCGCCCGCTTCGAACCGCCGCTGGTCGAGGGCGTGTCCGTCACCGGGCTGCGCCGCTCTCCGAGTGGCGTCTTCGAACTGGCCACCAGTGCGGGGGAGTTCACCGCCGATCAGGTGGTGGTCGCCACCGGCCCCTACCACACTCCTTCCGTCCCGCGGATGGCCGAGCGGCTGCCCGGCAGGGTCGAGCAGTTCCACTCCTCCCGCTACCGCAACCCTGCCCAACTCCCCGCCGGGGCCGTCCTGGTGGTGGGCACCGGACAGTCCGGCTGCCAGATCGCCGAGGATCTGCACCTCGCGGGGCGCCAGGTCCACCTGGCCGTCGGCAGCGCACCCCGGGTGGCCCGCTTCTACCGCGGCCGGGACTGCGTCGCCTGGCTCGACGAGATGGGCCACTACGCGAAGGGCATCGACCACTTCGACGACGCGGCCGCCGTCCGGATGCGCGTCAACCACTACGTCACCGGGCGCGACGGAGGCAGAGACATCGACCTCCGTGCCTTCGCCCGCGACGGAATGCGCCTGTACGGACGGCTGACCGGCATCGACAGCGGAATCCTGGAGTTCGCCGACGACTTGAAGGTGAACCTCGACCGGGCCGATGCCGTGGCCGAGGGCATCAAGGACGCCATCGACGCGCACATCACGACGCGGGGCCTGTCGGCGCCGGACGAGGCCCGCTACGTACCCGTGTGGGAGCCGGCCGAGCAGCCGGCCGCGCTCGACCTGGCCGAGGTCGGGATCACCTCCGTCATCTGGTCCACCGGCTTCACCCGCGACCATCGGTGGATCGAGATACCCGTCTTCGACGGCCGCGGCTACCCCATGCACTGGAGAGGCGTCACCAGCACGCCCGGCCTGTACTTCCTGGGCCTGCCCTGGCAGTTCTCGTGGGGCTCGGGGCGCTTCGAAGCCGTCGGCCGGGACGCCGAGTTCCTCGCAGGTCACATCGACGCCTCGCGCCGCCTCGCCGATGTCTGCGGCACCCTCACCGGCGCCCCCACCGAGCTCGCTTCCGCCCTTCCCGTCGGCTGAAAGCACGGACATGGTCTTCGACGCACACCGCCACATCGGTGTCCTGCCCGCGTACCCCTTCTACGGCGGCCCGCCCGTCAACCCGGACACCACCGCCCGTGCCACCGTCAAGCAACTCCTCGCCGACCTCGACGCCGAGGGCACCGAACGCGCCCTCGTCCTCCCCAACTACGGCGTCCCCGATCCCGACATCGCCTTCTCCTTCAATGAGTTGGCCATCGAAGCCGCCCAGACCGACGACCGCATCCGGGCAGGCCTGTGGGTCTCCCCGCGCCCCGCGGACGAGGACCGCACCACGCACGCCCTCTCTCTGGCCAGGGAGGACGGCGTACGCGCCCTCAAGCTCAGCTTTCTCCTCGGCGGGCGCCCCACCGACCCCGCCTGCCGTCCGCTCCTCGACCGGATCTTCCAAGAAGCCGAGCGCCTGGATCTCGTGGTGCATGTGCACACCTCGCCCGGCGCCGCCTCCGACATCGACGAGGTCGGCCACCTCGTCGACTGGTACGCCGACCAAGTCCCCGTCCATCTCGTCCACTTCGGCGGCGGGATGAGCGGTCACATCAAACTCGTGGGCTCCCGCTTCTTCGACTGGATCGAGTCGGGCAAGCGCGTCTACACCGACCTCTCCTGGGCCATCGGCTTCGCCCCGTACTGGCTGGCCCGGGAGATCGAGCACCGCGGTATCGGCCACGACCGGGTGCTCTTCGCCAGCGACCAGCCCTGGGGCGATTTCGCGGGCGAGTACGCCCGGATGACCGCCGCGGCCGGCGGCGGCGAACTCGGCGAGCGGGTCTTCCGGGACACGTTCGCCACGCTCTACGACTGACCCGCCCACCCCTCACCCACGTACGACCTTCTCCGACCCCGTACAACCCTCGCTCACCCACACGTCCCAAGGAGACAGCCATGTCGGAAACCGTCGAACTCAGCGAGATCGAGCAGAAGTCCCTCACCGAGATCCCGCACCCGTCCCTCCCCGAGGGCACCAGCATCTACGGCGACACCAAGGTCTTCCCCGACTACAAGGCCGAGGACGGCGAGACGTACTTCACCCTCGTCCACGGCATCGCTCACGAGTCCTCGGTCTCCTTCGTCGCCGTCCTGCAGGCAACCCGCGCCCTGCGCAAGGGCTTCGAGACCGCCATCTACTTCTACGGGCCAGGCTCGCTGAACTGCCTTGCCACGCGCGGCTTTCCGACCGTCGGCAACTCGGCCTTCCCGGGCGAGCACAACATCAACAACCAGCTCAAGACGTTCCTCGGGGAGGGCGGCAAGGTCTACTGCTGCCGCTTCGGTCTGTCCCTGCACGGCGCCCGCGAGGAGGACCTGATCGAGGGCGTCATCCCGACCCACCCGCTCGACGTCCAGGACGCGCTGATCCACTACGCGCGCAAGGGCGCCATCATCAACTCGACCTACCAGCTCTGAGAGGCAAGCCGTGAGCGTTGGCACCGACACAGAGACGAAGGGGACGGGTCCGGTCGACGTGCGGATCACGACCCGCGCCGAACTCGCCCTCCACGGAGTCCGGTTGGAGGCTCCCGTACGGCGTCCCGACGGCGCCGGACCCAGCGACGACGGGCACGTCCTTGTCGACGGTGCCAACGCGGCGCTGCCCCGCAACCCCGACAGCCCGTACTCGGTCCGGGACGGCCGGGTATGGCTCGGCGACGACGACACCGGCCTGACGCTGACCGCCGTCCAGCGTCCCAAGTTCTACGACCTGACCACCGCCGACGGCACCCCGTACGAGCACATCGCCCGCCTCCACGGCGCCGACGTCCTCGCCACGACCGTCGTGCAGACCTGTATCCGCTATGCCGAGTCCGACCGGTGCCGTTTCTGCACCATCGAGGAGTCCCTGCGCTCCGGTGCGACGGTCGCCGCCAAGACCCCGGCGCAGCTCGCCGAAGTCGCCGAGGCGGCGGTCCGGTTGGACGGTGTACGGCAGATGGTCATGACCACCGGCACGACGACAGGGCCGGACCGGGGCGCCCGCAATCTTGTACGGTCCGTGCGTGCCGTCCTCGAAGCCGTGCCGGGACTGCCCGTCCAGGTGCAGTGCGAACCACCCGGCGACCTGGTGTGGATCCGAGAGCTGCACGACGCCGGGGCGACGGCCATCGGTATCCATGTCGAGTCCCTCGACGACGCGGTACGGCGGCGCTGGATGCCCGGCAAGTCGACCGTGCCCCTGGAGGAGTACGAGGCCGCGTGGGACGAGGCGGTCCGGGTGTTCGGGCCCAACCGTGTCTCCACGTACCTGCTCGTCGGTCTCGGTGAGGATCCCGACGAACTCATCGCGGGAGCAGGGAGGTTGATCGACCGCGGCGTGTATCCGTTCGTTGTTCCCTTCCGCCCGATGGGCGGCACGCTGGCCGCCCGCGACGGCGCCGAGGCCCCGAGCGCCGCGCTGCTGCGGTACGTCACCGAGGGCGTCGCGGCGAAACTGCGCGCGGCGGAGATGAACGGCGCGGACCAGCAGGCCGGTTGTGCGGCCTGCGGGGCGTGCAGTGTGCTCAGGACGGCGGGTGGGTGAGCCGTGTACCTCGACGGAGCGACAACGACCGTGCCTGTGGCGGAGGAACGCGCGGAGGACATCCTCGCGCTGCTCGGCGACCTCAGCACACTCGCACGGCAGCCTGGCTTCCATATCGAAGAGGCGTCGTCCAAAGGTGAGTTGAGAGCCTATGGGCGGTTGCGCCGGGACACTTTCGTCCACGAACAGGGGATCTTCGCGGGGCATGACCTCGATGACCGCGACGACGACTCCCGCACCCTGGTCCTGGTCGCCAAGGACCGATCAGGCGCCGTCCTCGGAGGCGTTCGGCTCGGCCCAGTGGACGACGGCCCGGACCTCGGCTGGTGGGCGGGCGGCCGGCTGGTCGTCGCGCCCGGCGCCAGGGGCCCGCGGGGGATCGGCGCCGCCCTGGTGCGGGCCGCCTGCGCACGGGCGGAGGCCGAGGGCGTCCTGCGCTTCGACGCCACCGTCCAGGTCCGAAATCAGCTGCTGTTCAAGCGACTTGGCTGGCAGCCCGTCAGGGAGGTCGTCGTCGCGGATCGTCCGCATGTCCTCATGCGGTGGCCGATCGGACGCATCGCCGCGCAGACCGCGGCCACCAAGGCCCCGCTCGGCCCCCTGCTCCGCGCACTGACGCCGGCGCCACTCGGATACGTGGGCGACGACGGCGCACCCGTCGCCGGTACGGATGTGATCGCCGCCTGCGACGCGATCGTGCCGTCCATGGTCGAGCGGGACCCCGACTGGGCGGGCTGGTGCTCAGTCCTGGTCAACGTCAACGACCTTGCGGCGATGGGCGCTTCGCCCGTCGGGCTGCTCGACGCGGTGGGCGCGAAGGACGCCTGGCATGCGGCGCGGATCCTCGCCGGGCTAGGCCGGGCGGCGCGGGCGTACGGCGTCCCGGTCCTCGGCGGGCACACCCAACTCGGCGTGCCAGCCGCCCTGTCCGTGACCGCGCTCGGCCGCACGGACCACCCGGTGCCGGGCGGCGGCGGGCGTCCGGGGCACGCGGTGCGGCTCACAGCGGACCTGGGCGGCGGCTGGCGCCAGGGGTACCGGGGGCGCCAGTGGGACTCGTCCAGTCACCGCCGGAGGGACGAACTCCGCACCATGACGGGGGCGGTGGCAGCGGTTCGGCCCGCCGCCGCGAAGGACGTGTCGATGGCCGGGATCGCCGGGACCCTGGGCATGCTCGCCGAGGCGAGCGGCTGCGGCGCCGTGCTCGACGTGGCCGCCGTGCCGCGCCCCGCAGCGGCGGCCATGGGCGACTGGCTCACCTGCTTCCCCGGCTTCGCGATGCTCACCGCCGACGAGCCGGACGCGCCGCCCCTCCCCGCCGGTCCCGCCACAGGGGCCCGCTGCGGAGAGCTGACCGCGGGACACGGCGTCGGGCTGCGCTGGCCCGACGGAGAGATCACCGAAGCCGTCACCGGACCGGTGACCGGAATGGGGACCGCATGAGTACGGACGGCACGAGGCACGACGGCGTGAGCCGGGACCGTGTGAGCACGGATGGCATGAGTACGGATGGCACGAGTACCGACGGCGTGAGTACGGACGGCGTGAGTACGGACGGCACGCGCACCGATCGCATGAGCACCGACCGCACAAGCGTGAGCCGGACGAGCACCCCCCGCCCAGCCACCCCCCGCCCAGCCACCCTTCGCACCGGCACCCTTCGCACCGGCACTCTTCGTATGGCCGCCGTCTCCGCCGAGTTCGGCCGTGACCTCGAAGAGGACTTCGCCGTCGTGGAGCGGCTGATCAAGGAGGCGCGGGCCGAGGGCGTAGGGCTTCTCGCCCTGCCGGAGGCCTGCCTGGGCGGCTATCTGCTCAGCCTCGACGACTCCGCGTCCGACGAAGGTCCGCCCGCGCTCGCCCTCGACGGCCGCGAGATCCGCCGACTGGCCGCCCTGGCCGGGGAGTTGACGGTGGTCGCGGGCTACTGCGAGGCCGACGGCGACGCCCGCTACAACAGCGTCGTCTGCGTCAACGGCGACGGCGTGCTCGGCAATCACCGCAAGGTCCACCAGCCGCTCAGTGAGGACGCCAGCTACGCGTCCGGAGACCGCTTCCACGCCTTCGACACACCGGTCGGCCGGATCGGCATGATGATCTGCTACGACAAGGCGTTCCCGGAGTCCGCACGGGCGCTGGCGCTGGACGGCGCCGAGATCGGAGTCTGTGTCTCGGCCTGGCCCGGCGCGAGGACCCACGCCACCACGGACCTGGTCAACGACCGCTGGAAGCGCCGCTTCGATCTCTTCGACCGGGCTCGTGCCCTGGAGAACCAGATCGTGTGGATCTCCGCCAACCAGGCAGGTACCTTCGGGTCGCTACGCTTCGTCGGCAGCGCCAAGGTCGTCGACCCCGGCGGTGAGATCCTCGCCGACACGGGGGTCGGGTCCGGTCTGGCGATCGCCGAACTCGACGTCGCGCAGGCCCTGGAGACCGCCCGCCGCTCGATGGGGCACCTGCGCGACCGGCGCCCGGAAACCTACACGTACGCAGGAGCAGTCAGCCCATGAGCACCATCCGGATCGCGGCCGCCGCCGCCCACTTCGGCCGCGACCTGGAGTTCGACCTCGCACGCATCGCGAAGATCATCGAGGACGCCCGAGGCTCGGGCGCCGGACTGCTCGTCCTGCCCGACGCCGCGCTCGGCGGCTACCTCGCCGACCTGCGCCACCCCGACCCCGACGCCCTGCCGCCCGCGCTCAAGCCGGACGACCCGCTGATCCTCCAAGTCGCCCGCCTCGCCGCCGAGATGGTCGTCTGCGTCGGCTACTGCGAGGACGGCGGGACCGAGCACTACAACGCCGCCGTGTGCGTCAGCGGCGACGGCGTCCTCGGCCGCCATCGCAAGGTCCACCTCCCGGCCGGTGAGGTCGCCGCGTACGCGCCGGGCGACCGCTTCGACGCCTTCGACACCCCCGTCGGCCGGATCGGCATGCTCATCGACTACGACAAGACGTTCCCGGAGTCCGCCCGCTCACTGGCCCTGGACGGCGCCGAGATCCTCGCCTGCCTCTCCGCCTGGCCCACCAGCATCACCAACCGTGCCCCGCGCATGGCTCAGGACCGGCAGGCCAAACTCTTCGACCTGTACGACCAGGCCCGCGCCGCCGAGAACCAGGTCGTCCTCGCCTCCTCCAACCAGACCGGCGCCATGGGCGGCATGCGCTTCCTCGGCCAGTCCAAGGTCGTCGGCCCCGGCGGCGACATCCTCGCCCGCACCTGGGCCAAGGCGGGCCTCGCGGTCGCCGAGGTCGACGTCGCCGCCGAGATGGACCGCGCCCGCCGCGTCCTGCGCCACCTCGGCGAGCGCCGCCCGGCCGCGTACCGGGAGGTTCCTTCGTGAGGACCGCGCTGATCAGCGTCGTCGTCGGGATGGACCGCCACCTCGGCGAGCAACGCCCCGCCGCCTACCGGGAGGTTTCCTCGTGAGGATCGCGCTGCTCAGCTACTCCACCAAGCCGCGCGGCGGCGTCGTACACACCCTCGCCCTCGCCGAGGCGCTGGCCGCGGCCGGCGAGGACGTCACGGTCTGGACGCTCGGCCGGGGCGGCGACTCCGGCTTCTTCCGGCCCGTGGACGCGGCCGTGCGCCTGCGCGTCGTACCGTTCCCCGACGGCCCGCCGGCCGAGACCGTCGGCGCGCGCATCCTGCGCTCCATCGCCACCCTCCGCGACGCCTTCGACCCCGCCCCGTACGACATCGTCCACGCCCAGGACTGCATCAGCGCCAACGCCGCGGGCCGCTGCATCCGCACCGTCCACCACCTCGACCAATTCACCACCCCCGAGCTCGCCGCCTGCCACGAACGGGCCGTCGTCGAGCCGTACGCGCACATCTGCGTCTCGCGGTCGGTCGCCGACGAACTCGCCGACGGGTGGGGACTGAAACCCGCGGTCATCCCCAACGGAGTGGCGTACGAGCGCTTCGCCACCACGGACCGGGCGGCGCGCGCGGCCTGGCGCTCCCGACTCGGCCCCTATGTCCTCACCGTCGGCGGCATCGAGCCGCGGAAGGGCTCGCTCGACCTGCTGGAGGCGTACGCGCTGATGCGTACCGGACACCCCGGCATACGGCTGGTGATCGCGGGTGGCGAGACCCTCTTCGACTACCGCGACTACCGAACCCGCTGGGAAACCCGGGCGGCGGAGCTGGGCGTGCAGCCCCTGGTGCTGGGAGCCGTCGCCGACGACGAACTGCCCTCACTCGTCGCCGCCGCCGACGCCTTCGCCTTCCCGTCCCTGAAGGAGGGCTTCGGGCTGGCCGCGATGGAGGCACTCGCGGCCGGGGTCCCGCTGGTCGTCCGGGATCTTCCCGTGCTGCGTGAGGTGTTCGGCCCGGCCGCCCGGTTCGCGGACTCACCGCAGTCCCTCGCCGCCGAACTCGGCCGCGCGCTCGACTCGTACGAACCCGCCCGCACGGCGGCCGGCCGGGAGCTGGCCGCCCGCCACACCTGGACCGAGGCCGCCGCGCACCACCTGGCCTTCTACCAGTCGGTCACGCCGTAGGGTCGGCTGAGGGAACGTGGACCTCGACCTACGGAAGGCTGATCAACATGGCGCAGGAAGTACGGGGCGTGATCGCACCGGGCAAGAACGAGCCGGTGCGTGTCGAGACCATCGTCGTGCCGGATCCGGGGCCGGGAGAGGCCGTTGTACAGATCCAGGCCTGCGGGGTCTGTCACACCGACCTGCACTACAAACAGGGCGGTATCAGCGACGACTTCCCCTTCTTGCTGGGCCACGAGGCGTCGGGCGTGGTCGAGTCGGTCGGCGACGGCGTCACCGACGTCGCGCCGGGCGACTTCGTCATCCTCAACTGGCGTGCGGTGTGCGGGAATTGTCGTACGTGTCTGCGCGGGCGGCCCTGGTACTGCTTCAACACGCACAACGCCAAGCAGAAGATGACGCTCACCGACGGCACGGAGCTGTCCCCGGCCCTGGGCATCGGCGCCTTCGCCGAGAAGACCCTGGTCGCCGCCGGACAGTGCACCAAGGTCGACCCGGCCGTGTCCCCGGCGGTGGCCGGGCTCCTCGGCTGCGGAGTCATGGCGGGCATCGGCGCCGCGATCAACACCGGGAACGTCGGCCGGGGCGACTCCGTCGCCGTCATCGGCTGCGGAGGGGTCGGCAACGCGGCGATCGCGGGGGCCCGCCTCGCCGGCGCCGCGAAGATCATCGCGGTCGACATCGACGACAGGAAGCTGACGACCGCTTCGAAGATCGGCGCCACGCACACCGTCAACTCCGCCCAGGCGGACGCTGTCGAGGCGATCCGCGAGCTCACCGGCGGTTTCGGCGCCGACGTCGTCATCGAGGCGGTGGGCCGTCCGGAGACGTACAAGCAGGCGTTCTACGCCCGTGACCTCGCGGGCACGGTCGTGCTCGTCGGCGTACCGACGCCGGAAATGAAACTGGAACTGCCGCTGCTCGACGTCTTCGGGCGCGGCGGAGCCCTCAAGTCGTCCTGGTACGGCGACTGCCTGCCCTCCCGCGACTTCCCGTTGCTGATCGACCTGCATCTGCAAGGGCGCCTGGACCTGGGCGCGTTCGTGACCGAGACGATCGCCCTGGACGCGGTGGAGCCCGCCTTCGAGCGGATGCACCACGGCGACGTGCTGCGTTCGGTGGTGGTGCTGTGATGACCGCTCGCATCGAGCATCTCGTCACCTCCGGCACGTTCTCGCTCGACGGCGGCACCTGGGACGTCGACAACAATGTGTGGATCGTCGGAAACGATCACGAGGCGATCGTCATCGACGCCGCCCACGACGCCGACGCCATCGCCGAGGCGGTGGGCGACCGGCGCCTGCTGGCCATCGTGTGCACACACGCCCACAACGATCACATCGACGCCGCTCCCGCCCTCGCGGAGCGCACCGGCGCCACGATCTGGCTCCACCCCGACGATCTGCCGCTGTGGAAGCAGACCCACCCGGACCGCCTCCCCGACGCCTGGCTCCAGGACGGCCAGGTGATCGAGGCGGCCGGCGCGGACCTGACCGTGCTGCACACCCCGGGACACGCCCCGGGCGCGGTCTGCCTGTACGACCCGGGCCTGGGCACCGTCTTCACCGGCGACACGCTCTTCCAGGGCGGCCCGGGTGCCACCGGCCGCTCGTACTCCGACTTCCCGACGATCGTCGACTCGATCCGGGACCGGCTGCTCGCCCTTCCCGCCGACACCGTCGTCCGTACGGGACACGGCGACTCGACCACGATCGGAGCCGAGGCCCCACACCTGGAGGAGTGGATCGCGCGCGGCCACTGACCGAACCGGCCAAGTGGCATCGGCTTCGACGCGCCGGAAAAGACGACAGGAGATGTCCGGCTTTCGCGGGACCCTCGTAGGGACGCATGCGTGAAGGCATCGCGTGAGATCTACGAGCACGGAGGTCGGACATGTCGGGGCCGCTGCAGAACACGTTGGAAGGCAAGGTCGCACTCGTCGCCGGGGCGACGCGGGGCGCCGGTCGCGGGATCGCCGTGGAGCTCGGTGCGGCCGGTTCCACCGTCTACGTGACCGGCCGCAGCACGCGCGCGAAGCGATCGGAGTACGACCGCCCCGAGACCGTCGAGGACACGGCGGAGCTGGTCACGGCGGCGGGAGGCCGCGGCATCGCGATCCCCACCGACCACCTGGTCCCGTCCGAGGTCGAGGCCCTGGTCGCCCGTATCGCGGACGAACAGGGCCGCCTCGATGTCCTCGTCAATGACATCTGGGGCGGCGAGACGCTCTTCGAGTGGGAGTCGACGGTCTGGGAACACGACCTCGACAAGGGCCTCAGGCTGCTGCGCCTCGCCGTCGAGACCCACGCGATCACCAGCCATCACGCGCTGCCCCTGCTGCTCCGCAACCCCGGCGGCCTGGTCGTGGAGATGACCGACGGCACCGCCGAGTACAACCGGAACACCTACCGGGTCTCCTTCTTCTACGACCTCGCCAAGTCGTCCGTCCTGCGCATGGCGTTCGCACTGGGCCACGAACTGGGCCCGCGCGGAGCCACCGCGGTCGCCCTCACTCCCGGATGGCTCCGCTCGGAGATGATGCTCGAGACCTTCGGCGTGACCGAGGAGAACTGGCGCGACGCCCTGGAGCGCGTCCCGCACTTCGGTATCTCCGAAACACCCTTCTACGTGGGCCGCGCCGTCGCCGCGCTGGCCGCCGACCCGGACGTCGCCCGCTGGAACGGCGACTCACTCTCCAGCGGACAACTCGCCCAGGTGTACGGCTTCACCGACCACGACGACAGCCGCCCTGACGCCTGGCGCTACATGGTCGAGGTCCAGGACGCGGGCAAGACGGCAGACACGACGGGGTACCGCTGAGGTCAGGCGCGTGCGCTGGGCGGCGGGACCTCCCATCGTGCCGAGTGGCCGGGCGGGAGCGCCAGATCCCTGCGGACCGCCGCGTAGTACTCCTCGCGCCCGGCGCGCCGGCGGTCCAGCAGGACCTGCCATGCCTGCGGATCGTGGACGCGCTCGCTCAGGAACCGTTCCATCTCGATGACCGAGAGGACCCAGACCCGCGCCTTGTCCACCACCTCCTGTGTACCCAGCAGCAACAGTGTCTCGCCCGCCGGGTCCCGGCCGACGGTGGCCTCGGCCAGCAGAGGGGCGGCATCCTCGGGGGACAAAGGGTGCGGGTGAGGGTCGTTCCCGAGGTGGGAGGCGATGCGGTACGTCAGAGTGACGGCCTTCTTGAGGGACGTCGCGTAGTCCGAGTACACCGCGAGCCGCCGTTCCTCCCAGCGCGCCGCCCGTTCGCGCCGGAAGCGGACCTGTTCGCCTCGCATGACGGCCAGATAGGAGCCGAGAGCACCGACGACCACGCCGATCAGCGCCGGGAGTTGTTGTATGAACGCGGACATGGGCGCACGGTATCCGTGGACTTGAGCGCAGGGTATCTGTCGCCCTGACGATCTCGGCACTACCGTCCGTCGCATGACTGCGATGAGGCGTTTCGAGGGCTATGGGGTTCTGATCACGGGGGCGGCCCGGGGTATCGGCGCGGCCACCGCCCGTAGGTTGGCCGAGGAGGGTGGCCAGGTACTCGTCACCGATGTGGACCTGGCCGAGGCGGAGAAGACGGCGGCGGCGATCCGCGAACTGGGCGCGCGGGCCGAAGCGTTCACCTGTGATGTGGGGGAGCGGACGTCGGTCGAGGCGGCTGTCGCGTACGCCGTGGACGCCTTCGGCTCGCTGGATGTGCTGGTCAACAACGCGTACGGCTGCACCCCTGATGCCCCGCTCTTCGAGGACGAGCCCGACGAGGTGTGGGCCCGCGACCTCGACCTCACCCTGACCGGTGCCTACCGCTGCTCCCGCGCGGCCCTCCCGCACCTGGTGGCCTCGGGCCACGGCGCCGTCGTCAGCATCGGCTCGGTCAACGGCCTCCAGGACTTCGGCAACCACGCCTACAGCGCCGCCAAGGCAGGCCTGGTGTCACTCACCCGCACCCTGGCCGGGCACGCGGCCCCGCGTGGTGTGCGCGTCAACCTGGTGGCACCGGGCACGGTCCGCACCAGGGGGTGGGAAGGACGCGAAGCCGATCTTGAGACGGCGGCCGGGCTGTATCCACTGGGACGGGTTGGCGAGCCGGAGGACATCGCGGCCGCCGTCGCTTTCCTCGCCTCCCGGGACGCGGCCTGGATCACCGGCACGACGCTGTGCGTGGACGGGGGTCTGCTGGCGGTCAACACCGGCTTCCGGCAGGCGATCCGGCAACGGGGCGACTCTTAGGACCGTCCGACACCACTGTGGACCTTCAGGGCTTCGAACACCCGATCCGCATCGGCCTCGGACGTACGCCAGTTGCTGAACGCCGCCCGCAGCGCATGAGTCCCGGCGTAGAACGTCGGCGTGACGAAGGCTTCGCCCGAGGCGGCGATCGACCGGGCGAACTCATGCACCCGCTCCTTGCCCGCGTCCTCGGCGAGCGTGAAGCAGACGACGTTGAGCCGGACCGGCGCGAGGAGTCTCAACCGCGTTTCCTGCGCGATGCGTTCGCCCAGCTGCCGGGCGAGTGAGACGTTCCGTTCGACGATCTCGCGGTGCCCCGCACGTCCGTACGCCGTGAGCGCGAACCAGGTCGGCAGGGCGCGCAGCCGGCGGGAGTTCTCCGGTGTGAGATGGAGGAAGTCCGGGTCGCCGGTGGGCAGGCCGAGATAGGGCGAGGCGTTGTGGAAGACCCGCACCTGGAGGTCCCGGCGCCGGGTGAACTGGACGGCCGCGTCGTAGGGGACGTTGAGCCACTTGTGCAGGTCGACACAGACGGAGTCGGCCGCGTCGAGGCCCTCGACGAGATGCGCGTACGAGGGCGAGAGCGCGGCGAAGCCGCCGAACGCGGCGTCCACGTGCAGCCAGAAGTCGTACCGCTCCTTGAGCGCGGCGATGGCCCGCAGATCGTCGAAGTCGACGGTGTTCACGGTCCCGGCGTTCGCCACGACGATCGCCGGGCGGCTGCCCAGCGCGTCGAGGGCGGCGGCAAGCTGCTCGACATCGATCGCCTCGCGATTCCCGGACAGCACGGGAACCGAGCGCAACCGGTCCCGCCCGATGCCGAGCACGGACAGCGCCTTGGTGACGCTGGAGTGCGGACTGCCGGACAGCACATCGACCGGACCGAGCGCAGCCGCGCCCTGCTCCGACACGGACACCCCCTGGCGCTCGCCGAGCCACTCCCGCGCGATGGCCAGACCGACCGTGGTGGAGACGGTCGCCCCGGTCACGAAGGCACCGCTGTGCTCCTCGCTCAACCCGAACAGCTCGCGCAGCCAGCCCAGCGTCTCGTGCTCCAGGGCGGTCGCGGACGAGTCACCGCCACCGGACGCGTTCTGGTCGTACGCACTGGTCAGCCAGTCCCCGGTGAGCGCGGCCGGCGTCGCGCCACCCGTGACGAAGCCGAGATAGCGCGGGCCGGCTGAGCCGGAGAAGCCCGGGGCCCAGCGCTCGGCGAAACGGGCAAGGGCGCCTTCGGTACCGGTCCCCTCGGCAGGCAGGGGCTCGCGGTCGGGCGCCTTGCCGAGCTGCGCCACAGGACGGTCGGCCAGCCCGCTCACCTCCTCCGCGGCGAAGTCACGTGCGGACTGGAGAAGCTCGGGGAGCCGGTCGAGGTCGTCGGCGAGTGTGCGATGCATGGCGGCAGGGTAGGCGGACGGCACGCGAGAATCCCGGTCCAATTGAGGGAAACTGGTCCAGTGCACGGCACGGCTCACGCGGGCGGTGGATCTGCTCAGGGGCTGCTCGGCGCCGGACAATGTCACCGTTTCGTCGCAGCCTGACCAGCCCCTACAACGCACACCCGCCGACGCGGGTCTAGCAGTCGGACATCGCGAAAGATGCGAAGAGAACGCAAGGGAAAGGTCCGTCATGGGGGACATACGCAGACGCGGAGCCATCGCGCTCGGCATCACCGGACTGGTCGCGCCGCTGACACTCGTGCTGGGCGCGGCGCCCGCGCAGGCCGCGAGCTGTACGACGAGCGTCGGCCCGTACCAGAAGCAGGTCGAGAAGTTCCTCGGCCGCCCGGTCGACGGACGGCAGTCCACCGCCGACTGCAAGGCGATCCAGGCCTTCCAGAACAAGCACGGCATCACCCCGAACATCGGGTACGCGGGATCCGTCACCTGGGGCGTGATGGACCTGATGAACAAGCAGAAGGCCGTCGGAAACAAGCCCAACAAGGACGGCAAGTGCCCGGTCAACAAGGGCCGCATCGCCTGCGTCAACCTCACGCTCCAGCTCAGCTGGATCCAGGACGGCAGCAGGCTCGTCTACGGGCCGGTGCCCGTCCGCACGGGCCGCAACAACTACGAGACCCGCACCGGGCTGAAGAAGATCTACTGGCGGGACATCGACCACGTCTCCAGCATCTACGACGTGCCCATGCCCTACAGCCAGTTCTTCGACGGCGGCCAGGCCTTCCACTCGGTCGGCCTGAGCATGTGGAATCCGCCGGGCTCGCACGGCTGCGTCAACATGACCACGGCCACCGCCAAGAAATACTGGTCGCTGCTGAAGAACGGCGACGACGTCTACGTGTACGGCCGCAAGCCGGGCACCTGACGGCACCCGGCCCGAGACCGGTCGAAGGTCACACCGGCCCGAGACCGCCCGGAGGTCACACCGGCCCGAGACCGTCCGAAGGTCACGCCGACGCCACACCGACCGGAGGTCACACCGGGGCGTCCCCGAAGTCCGGGATGTCCAGCCTGACCCCACCCTGCCGCGCGGACTCGTGCGCGACGATGCCCGGCAGGGTGTAACGGGCGGCCACCCACGCGTTCACCGACGGCAGGCTCCGGGTGTTCACCGCGGTCACGAAATCGTCCGCCAGGAAGTGGTGGCTGCCCTCGTGTCCGTTGTGGAGGTGGTCGAACTCCCGGGGCAGCCGCGCCCGGTCGTGCACGGGCGCCGACCCGGACGTGAAGACGGCTCGCAGCGCGGGCGCGATGTGCTGGAGCGAGGGATCGTCAGGCGCCAACGTCTGTTTGGGCTCCAGGAGTTCGCTGATGTCCCGCACGCCCTTCTTGTCCTGCCACAGGGCCACCGTGGCGAGCTGCTCCATGCTCGCCTCCGTGCCGAAGAACCGGAAACGCGACTCCCTGATGTGCGAGGGATAGCCGACCCGCCGGAACTCGTTCGTACGGAACGCGCCGCCGCCCGCGACCTCGAACAGGGCGGTCGCGTTGGAGAAGTCGTTCCCGAACTGGCTGACCTCCTCGTCGAACACACCGTCGCCGCGTTGGTCGCGCACCCCGATCGCGGACACGCTCACCGCGTGCGTCCGCCAGGCTCCGAGCACCCCGCCCACCGAGTGCGTCGGGTACAGGAGCGGGGGATAGCTGGCGGTCGCCTTCCAGTTCTCGCCGCCGCTGTACTGGTACGCCTCGTAGAACCCGAGATCCATGTCGTGGACGTAGTCGCCCTCGGCGTAGAAGATCCGGCCGAAGGCGCCGTCGGCGATCTGGTTGCGGGCATGGACCGTCGCCGGGTTGTACTGGCTGGTCTCGCCCATCATGTACGTCAGTCCGGTCGCCCGCACGGCGTCGATGATCGCCGCGATCTCGTCCGTGGTGATCGCCATGGGCACCGCCGAGTACACGTGCTTTCCGGCGTTCAGCCCCTGGAGCACCAGCGGCCCGTGGGTCCAGCGCTGGGTGAAGATCGCGACGGCGTCCACCGACTTCGACTCCAGCATCGCCTCGTACGAGGGGAAGGTGCCCGACAGCCTTTCGGCGGCCGCGAGTTGCTCCGCCCGCTCCGGCAGGAGATCCGTCACGAACACCTCGTCCACGCCCGGATGGGCGAGGAACAGCTTGGCGAACTGGCCCGAGAACTGCCCGGCTCCGACAATGCCGAGAGAGAACGTCATGCGGGTGACACCCTTCGCTGTGGTCGCCTGCTTACGGGTGGGACCGGGCCGGCCCGCCGAGTAGGCAGACCGCGACTCGCCCCGGCTACTTACTTTTGACTCGGAAGAATCCTGGCGTCAAGAGTCAGGTAGGAGTCTTTGCCTGACCTGGATAGGCGACTTATGGTGACCTCGTTACTTCCAAGGCGAAAGAAAAACTCGGGGAGTCAGACGCCGATGACCACATCTGCCGACGGTTGGCCGCCGCTGAGTCCCGGCGAGCGCGCGGTGGCGATCGAGGTGCTCGTCCACGGTCCGCTGTCCCGCAGTGAGATCGCGCGCCGGCTCAACCTCTCGGCCGGCAGCCTCACCCGGCTGACCAAACCGCTGATCGAGTCGGGCCTGCTGATCGGGTCGGCGGAGGACTCCGTACCCCCCGAAATACGGCAGGGCCGTCCCTCGCAGCCACTGGACGTCGTCGCCGAGTCCCGCTTCTTCGCCGGATTCAAGATCACCGGGGACATGGTCTACGGCGTCGTCACCAGCCTCAGGAGCGACATCGTGGCTCGCCGCGACCGTCCGCTCACCACGCACGAACCGAGCCAAGTCGCCGATCTGCTAAGGGAGATGACGGAGGGGTTCGCCCGTGACTTTCCCCGCCTCGCCGGAATCGGCATCGGCGTGGGCGGCCGTGCGGAGAAGCGTGCCGTCGTCGCCGAGTCGGCCTTCCTCGGCTGGAGCGACGTCCCGCTGGCCCAACTCGTCGAGGAACGCACCGGCTTGCCGGTGGTCGTCGAGAACGACGTCGCCGCCCTGGTCGAAGCGGAGAGCTGGTTCGGCGCGGGGCGTGGCCTGGACCGCTTCGTCGTCCTCACCATCGGCGCCGGGATCGGCTACGGCCTTGTCCTCGGCGGCAAACGAGTCGCGAGCGCCGAGGACGGCAGGGGCGTCGGCCGCCACTGGCCGGTGAATCCTGACGGCCCGCTCACCCCCGACGGTGGCCGTGGCAGCGCCGTCTCACTGCTCACCATCCCCAGCATCCGCTATCAGCTCCGTGCCGCCACCGGCCACGACATGAGTTACGAGGAGATCCTCGCCGGCGCCGCCGCCGGTGACCCCATGGCTTCCCGGGTCGTCGACGAGGCGGCCCGGGCCCTCGGCACCCTGGTCGCACAGATCGCCAACTTCGTCATGCCGCAGAAGATCCTCCTCGCCGGGGAGGGCGTCGGGCTCGTCGACGTGGCGGGCCCGCTGGTCGAGGAGACCATCCTCGCCGGCCGCCATCCGCAGGCCGATCCGGTCCACCTGGAGACGAAGGTGTCCGACTTCCACGACTGGGCGCGCGGAGCCGCGGTACTGGCGATCCAGGTGCTGGTCCTGGGGTCGGCGGAGGCGTGAGTGATGAGCTTCACGGTCCGGAATGTCGCCCGGCGTACCTTTACTCACATCGTCTTCACGCCAGGTTCCGTATGCTTCACACCATGTCCACCACTCCTGAACCCGCCTCCGAGCGGTCCGCCACCGAGGTCAATGAGGAGATCCGAGCCCTCTGGTTCCGAACCGGCGGGACGCTGAGCATGGACGAGCGCCGGGAGTACCAGCGGCTCGTCCTTGAGTGGTCGGAAGCCGCCCCGCACACGCCCACCCGGGCCGCGTGACGAGCCGGGCATCAGCCCCCGTACTGCGAACCGCCCGCTGTCCCATGTGAGCCGAGTCACCCCCAACTCTGCGAGTACTGCCGCCGATAGCGACTGCGGTCCTGCTCCGAGCGGATATAGCGGGTGGCCACCAGCGCGACGATACTTCCCGCGATGACCAGGAGTCCCGGGCCAATGTTCCTGGGATCCGTGAGGCGTGTGATGAGCGTCTCGGCGGCGCCGGCCGCGCCCACCGACTCGACAGAACCTGGCGCGGCGGAGCCCGGCGCGGCAGCCGCCCCCTGCGGGGCCGAGGTGGACGGCGGGGTGGATGCCTGGGCCGCGGGATCGGCGGAGGCCTGCGGCAGTCCGGCCAGCGTCACACCGAGCTCCGTCAGCGCCGTGGTGACCGGCTGGAAGAACGTCGTACCGCCCGCCGTGCAGTCACCGTTGCCACCCGAGGTCACGCCGAGCGCGATGCCCTCGGAGAACAACGGGCCGCCGCTGTCGCCCGGTTCGGCGCACACGGTGGTCTGGATGAGCCCGGAGACGGTGCCCTCCGGGTAGTTCACCGTCGCGTTCAACGCCGTGACCTGACCGTCGCGGAGCCCGCTGGTGCTGCCGCTGCGGAAGACCCGCTGGCCGACGGTCGCATCGGCGACGCCAGAGATCCGTACGCCCTTTCCGCCGCCGATGCCCACGATGTTGTCGCCTTGCGGGGCCTGGCCGTTGGCGTACTGAACGAGGGAGTAGTCGTCGCCGGGGAACGATGTCGTGATCGTCTGGCCGACCTGCTGCGTGCCCTGGTTGTCGGCGAACCACAGGGACCCGGCCGGCCCGCAGTGCCCGGCTGTGAGGATGAACTCGCCCTGCCCGTTGGTCACGTTGAAGCCCGCCGAACAGCGGCCGCCGGTCGAGAGAAGGGGATCGGCGCCGTTCAGCCGTGTGGTGAACGTGCCCTCGGTCCGCTCCATGCGCACGGAGTCACCGAGGTCCTCGGCCAGTGTCGTCATACGCGACCAGTCGGAGGCGGAGACCGTGCTGTCGGCCCGCACCACCACCTCGTTGTTCGTGTAGTCGACGGCCCAGGCGGTGCCCGCCACCCGGGGCGCCGAACTCAAGGTCTGCGTAGCGGACTTGAGGTCCTGCATGCTGTGGTCCACGACCTTGGGCCGGGCACCCGCCTTCTTCACCTCGGCCGCCGCGCCCGTGTCGGTCACCGCGACGACAGGTTGCCCGTCGTCGGCGATCCAGCTGCCGGCCGTACGGGAGGCTCCCAGCGTGGACACCAGCTGAGCCCCTCTGTCCGCGGCGGCCTGGGCCGAACTCTCCGTGGCACCCGACGGGTCGGACGGTTCGCTCGCCATAGCGCGCGACACCATCAGGCCCCCGCAGAGCAGCCCCCCGACGGCCGCTATCCGCGCCCCCCGTTGGACGATCCGTCGTCGTGCGTGCCTCATCCATGGGCTCCCGAAGCCGAACACCACCGGCGTTCACCGCCGCCGGGGGCTCCGGTCGAGAGCCCTCCCTTCATACGTGCGTCCGTGTCCGGGCGTTCACGGGCTCGCCCTGCCCGTCAAGAACCCTCTGTCAGGCGCGAGTTCGGGCCGCCACCTCCTCCGCAGTCAGATACACGTCGGTGTGCTCGAAGTCCCGCAGCGTTCCCTCACGATCCGCGAGGAAGCCGGTGCGGACGAAGTCGTCGCCCGCGACCGCGTTGAGGAGCCAGTTGGCGCCGGTACGGAAGCGGGCCGCGCCGGTGCGCAATGCGTACAGGTGGTAGCCGCGGGCCACCACCTGCGCGGGCATGCCTTTGAGGCCGATACCGAGCGGCTTGGACACCGCGTCGTGGCCGCCGAGGTCGACGACGAGACCGAGGTCCTTGTGCTTGTACGGCGTCGCGGGCAGCCCGCGCAGCAGCGCCGTGAGGTTCTTCGCCGCGTGCCGGCCCTGCCGGGCGGCGTGCTGGGCGGTCGGCACGCAGTACGAGCCGTCTCCCTTGGCCAGGTCGGGCACAGCGGCCGCGTCGCCCAGCGCGAACACGCCGTCCAGACCCGGCACACGGAAGTCGGCCTCGGCGAGGATCCGGCCGCGTACGGTCTCGGCGCCCAGCGAGTCGACGAGCGGACTCGCCGCGACACCGGCCGTCCACACCAGCGTCCGCGAGGGCAGCACCCGGCCATCGGTGAGGGTGATCTTGTCCTCGGTGACGGAGGCGACGGAGACCCCCAGGGAGATCTGCACCCCACGCTTGCTCAGCATGCGCAGCGCGCTCGCGCCCAGCTTGTCGCCGAGCTCCGGCAGCAGATTGGGCGCGACATCGATCAGGTGCCACTTGATCAGGGCGGGGTCGAGACGCGGGTGGTACCGCTTGGCCGCCGCGGTCGTGAGCCGCTGCAGACAGGCCGCCGTCTCCGTGCCCGCGTAGCCGCCGCCGACCACCACGAACTGCAGCCGGGCCGCCCGCTCGTCCTCGTCCGTCGTGGCCGCCGCCAGGTCGAGCTGGGCGATCACGTGGTCGCGCAGATACGCGGCCTGGGACAGTGTCTTCATGCCGCGCGCCTCGTCGAGGAGGCCGGGGATGTCGAAGGTCCGGGTCACGCTTCCCGGCGTGAGCACCAGATAGTCGTAAGGCAGGTCGACGAGCTCGCCGGTGATCTTGCGTACGACGCACACCTTGGCCGCCGGATCCACCCCGATCACCCCGCCCGGCACCAGCTCGGTGCGGCGCAGGATTCGGCGCAGCGACGGCGCCACCGACTGCGGCGTGACGACACCGGCGGCGACGTGCGGCAACAGTGGCAGGTAGAGCTGGTAGTCGTTCGGGCTGATCAGGGTGATCCGGGCGTCGCCGGGGGCGAGCGCACGCTCGAGTCCCCGCGCGGCCTCGACTCCGGCGAATCCGGCGCCGACGATCACTATGTTCGGTGCGTCCATCCGAGCAGCCTCTCTCCGTGTGCCTACTACCGCGGCCCGCCGACCGCGAGCCCAGGCTCACACGGGACGCGCGCGCGTGCCACCCCACAACGGAGGCCGTAGACCGCGTCGGAGGGGTTCTCTGCCGGGCGGCGGGGAGATTCTCTACCTGTGAGTAATTTCAATTTTGCCCCGCCGTTCACAATGAGGCGTGATCATGTCAGGAGCGGCGACGGGTGAGGCTCGTTCGCCGCTCCTACTTGAAAAGAGGACGGCATGACAGGACGCGGTGTGGGGCGCCGGATCGGCGCTGTGTCGGTGGTAGTGGCACTGGGGATCGGAGGGACGGTCACCGCCGCGGGGACCGCCGGCGCGATACCGGCCCAGACACCGGCGAGCGTGACGGCGGCGGTCGACGTCGACTACGCCACCTGGCAGCAGGACGTCCAGGCCGTCATCGACCAGGCCACGCCCTACGTCGAGCAGCGCACCGCGCTCGCGGGCGGGCAGAAGCTCGCCCTCGTCTTCGACATCGACAACACCACGCTGGAGACGGACTTCCACCCGTGGTACGAGCTGCCCACCCCGGCGGTCCAGGCCTCGCTGGAACTCGCCGAGTACGCGAAGTCGCGCGGAGCCGCCGTCTTCTTCATCAGCGCCCGCCCGGGCATCATCTACAGCCTGACGAAGTCGAACCTGACGTCCGTGGGCTATCCGGTCGACGGCCTCTACGTCCGCGACCTGCCCGACCTGTTCGCCGAGGTCAGCGCGTACAAGACCGGCAAGCGCGCGGAGATCGAGTCCCTGGGCTACACGATCATCGCCAATGTCGGCAACAACGACACCGACCTCGTCGGCGGTCACGCCGAGCGCACGTTCAAGCTGCCCGACTACGACGGCCAGCTGTCCTGAGTCCGACTGCTTGCCGAGTCCGACTGTTTCCCTGGTCCACTGCTTAGACTTCCGTCATGGACGAGGCCTCGCTGGACACGCTCGGTTCGGGCAAGTATGTGCTCATCACCAGTTACCGCAAGAACGGTACGGGTGTCGCGACGCCGGTGTGGGTGGTGCGGGACGGCCAGACGCTCGGCGTCTGGACGCCCGCGGACAGCTGGAAGGTGAAGCGGATCCGCAACCGGGCCGACATCCTGGTGGGCCCCTGCGATGTGCGCGGCAGGCCGACCGGTGACTCGACCCCGGCCACGGCCGAGATCCTCGACGCGGCCGAGACCGCCCACTACCGCCGACTGCTCACCCGCAAGTACGGCATCCTCGGCCGCATCACCATCCTGGGCAGCCGCCTGCGGCGCGGAGAGAGCGGGACGGTCGGGATCCGCATCACGCCGACCCCCTGACGCACGTGCGAGGGCCCGGCGCACGCCGGGCCCTCGCACCGCTCCTAGGCGTAGAACGGCCCCGGAGTGCTCCAGGTCGTCCTGCCGAAGACGTTCGCGTCGTCGATGGAGATGTTCACGTCGGTGACCTTGAGGCCGTACTGGGTCGGGGTCATGCCGTCGGGGCAATTCACCTGTACGGCAGGGAAGTTGACGTAGAACTTCGGTCCCTCGTCCTCGGGGTAGTTGCGGTCCCACCACAGGATGTAGTTGCTGTCCGGATAGAAGTAGTTGTCCAGGAGCGGCTGTTGCTCGGTGCGGACGACGAAACTCGTGCCGTGGTCGAAGGTGCCGTCCGGGCGCAGGCAGCCGAAGGTGCGCGCGGTGTCGGCGTACGCGGCGAATCTGCCGCCCACGCTGCTGAGTCCGGCCAGATAGCCGGGCTGGTCGCGTACGTTGTGCAGGATGACGTCGAGCTTGAAGCCGCCGCAGCCCGGAGTCGCGTTGTAGTCGTGGTAGGTGACCAGGCACTTGCGGTCGCCGAAGTAGGCGGTGGGGTCCGGGTTGTAGGGCTGCGGCACCACAGCCCCGTAGAACTTCACGGTCGCCGAGATGCCTCCGTCGGTGGACGCCGGTATCCCGACACTCGTGGTGGCCCGGGCGGAGCCGGGTCCTCCCAGAACGAGAACGGCCCCCGCGAGGAACGCGAGGGCCAGTCTGCCCAGCACTCTGGGCACACGCTTGCTCCCCATGTGAAACTTCCCCCCTCGTGCACGTGGTGCACACTCACATGAATAGTGGCGGGTACACGCTAGCGACCCTTGAGCCACTCATCCGGCAAACGCCCCAACGCCCAGGAACTACGGCTGCTGCGGGAAGCGCTGATCGCTCCGGTAGCTCTGGATCCAGCTCGGGTAGGACGGCGGCAGGGCGCTCACCGTGTCGAGGTCGGCGAGGTCCTGCTCGGTGAGTTCCAGGTCGGTGGCGGCAAGGTTGTCGGCCAGCTGCTCCGGGCGGCGGGCCCCGATGATGGCGCTGGTGACACCCGGCTGGGTGAGCACCCAGGCAAGGGCGACACGGGCGGCGCTCACCTCGTGCCGGGCCGCGACCGCCTTGAGGACGTCGATGATGTCGTACGCCGACTCACGATCGACGGGCGGGAAGTCCAGGTGCAGCGGGTCAGGGAGCGGCTCGAATCCGCGCGGTCCGTGCTGAGGGCCCTCGCCGCCTCCCCGCGCTGCCTCGAACTGACCGCGGAGCTGGCCACTTGGGACGGACGGCCGTCCGCGCGGTGGCGCAAGCGTCTGTCACGCCATGTCCGCGAGTGCCCGCAGTGCCTGGTCAACACCTCTGACCTGATACCGGCGGAAGGGCTGCTGGGCGGACTCGCACTGGTGCCGGTGCCGATCGGGCTTGCCGGGCTGGTACTGGCCAAGCTGGGGCCCGCGGGTTCGGCCACGGCGGGCGGGGCGGCGGCGCATGGTCCGGGTGGAGCGGGTCGGGTGTCCCGGTCGCTCCGCAAACTGGCGGCCAAGCCGGTGGCGGCGGTGACCGCGGGCGCGGTGGTGCTCGCGGGCGGTGGCGTGGCTTGGTACACCTCCGGGGGTTCCGAGGCGCCTGCACGAGAACCCGCCGCTGTTGCTCCGGCACCGGCTGCGGCGTCGTCCGCTCCGCCCACGCCCGAGGCGACGCCGCCCCCCACGCCTACACCCACCGCCGCCACGCCGCTTTCGGGGCGTCATGCCCTGCGGTCGGTCGATGTCCCCGGCCGCTATGTCAGCGAGTCCGGCGCCCTCGGCGCCCTGCTTCCGGTCGGCTCGAACAGTTCCGCGTCCGTCCGGGAAGGCGCCACCTTCACCTTCGTCGCAGGGCTCGCCGACTCCCGCTGCTATTCGCTCGTGGACGCCGCGGGCAGATATGTGCGCCACTACGCCTTCCGTATCCGGCTCGCGGCCAACGACGGATCCGACATCTTCCAGAAGGACGCCACCTTCTGCGCCCGCTCCGGCTCCGCCGACGGGTCGGTCTCGCTGGAGTCTTACAACTACCCAGGCCGCTACCTTCGCCACCGCGACAACCTCGAACTGTGGCTGGACCCCGCGGAGGACACCGCCGCGTATCGCGCCGGCAGATCCTTTGTCGTCGTCGCCCCTTGGTGACTGGCGCGGCAGTTCGGCCGGCCCCCGGGGCAGATGGCCCGCCCGCAAGCCGTCAACTCCAGGCGCGACAGGGGGCGTCGACGATCTGGAACACCGGCTGCCGGCGTATCGCGTCCTGGGCGGTGGCGAGTTGGACCCGGTCTCCGCTGTGGATGCCGACGGGCAGGCCCATCACCCTGCCCTGCACGGTGAATCCCTCCGTCATCTCGACGAGGGATACGTTGCGCGCCGCTGGGGTGTTGCGATGGATCACGGTCGAGTGGCGCACGATTCCCGCGCCCGCGCTCGCTTCGGTCCGCAGGTCGCTGCCCGCGCAGACCGGGCAGAGGAGCCGTTGGTACATCGCGGTGCCGCACCAGTGGCAGCGCTGGAAGAGGAGCGCGTTCTGGGCCGGAGTCTCGTTCGGTGTCGAGTCGACGCCCGCGGCGATGAGGTACACGATGTCGTCTCCCTGCGCTCGGCCGGAACCTGAAGTGCTCGGGTCCGCCCCGGCACGAGCCACAGAATATGACACTGAGTGCTGTCAGTAAAGGCACTCGGTACCCTCGCGTTGGGTCAGTTCTGCCCGAGCGTGGACTCGATCTCCTGAACGACGCGCCACATGGGCGCCCCGCGCCGGGAGATGACGACAATCACGTCCTCCTCCTGCTCCTCGGCGGCCGAGTCGTCCAGCGGGCCGCCGAAGGTGGTGCGTACGTACCCGAGCGCATGATCCACCGCCGCGCTCGCGTCGCCCCGTCCATCCGCGCGCAGCCAGGAACGCAGGGCGTTGTTGTGCGCGGCGGCCACGGCCGCGGCCGCGACGTCGGCGCGCAGAGCGCCGTCCCGTCGGCCGGCGAAGCGCCGGTGGAGATACTCGGCCATGGCCCGTTCGTAGCGCCAGACGACCGACAACTCGTATGCGCGCAGGCCGGGGACCTTCTTGGTGAGGCGGTACCGCTGAACGGAGAACGTCGGGTTCTCGGCGTACATCCGCAGCACGAGCCGAACGGCGTCGCACACCCGCTGTACCGGGTCGTCCTCGTCGGTCCCGTCGTGCAGGAAGGCCGTCATGTCGGCGAGGCACCGCTCGTGGTCGGGGAAGACCACGTCCTCCTTGGAGGGGAAGTAGCGGAAGAATGAGCGTCGGCCGACTCCGGCGAGCGCCACGATGTCGTCGACCGTGGTCTGCTCGTAGCCGCGTTCGAGGAAGAGCTGGAACGCTGCCGCCACCAGGGCGTCCCGCATGGGCGGCTTCGCGGTCGTCGACTCTGCGGTCTCGCGGGGCGGGGCTCCGTCGTTCATGAACGGGAAAGTAGCATCCAAGCGGACGGAATGGCACCCAGTGCGCATGTGTGAGGGAACTGAGTGCCTTGAGTGAGTGTGGGGCTTTCCCTTCCGTCCTCCCGCTCACGGTCCCTCCGTCGGGCCTCCGGACTAAAGAATTCCTCATGTGCCCAGAATGTGACGAGACGTGAAGTCCTCGTGCATTCAGCGAGGTTGACAGCCTCCACGGGCTGATCGACTATGTGGTTGACCTGTGGCCCATGTGACCAGTGCGCCCAGTGTTTCTTCGACCACTCACCCCCGGTGTGGCCCCAGGCTGCTTCGCGCTGCCGTGCTGCTGTCGACCGGGTCCTGCAACATCAAGATGGGATCTGCATGTCCATAGCGAGACGTGTCACCCTCCGCTGTCTGCTGGGGACGGGCGCGGTGGCGCTCGCCCTTTCGGCGTCGACGACTGGCGCCTGGGCCACCGGTACCCCCGGTGGCGACGGCTGGGACAAGACCGGCAGCGACTACAAGCCCGGGAAGGGCGCGGGCACCAAGACCGAGACCGATCGGTGCCAGTTCTCCCTGGACGGGACGAACTTCTACGACTCGGTCCGTGTCGACGACCAGACCCTCAAGCCCACCGACGACGGCAAGGTCCACATCAAGGTCCGCACCGCCGGTGACGCCGCGACCTGCACCGCCTCGCTCGCCTCGTACCGCGCCCACGGCGCCACCTTCAACACCTCCGGCGAACAGGTCTTCCACGACTTCGACACCGTCACGGTGAAGCCGGGCGGCACGGACTCCCTCGACATCGCGGTGCCCGACGTCGGCTGCTTCGCGCAGGTCGACCTCTACCGTGGCGCCGTCAAGTTCGACGGCGACTTCGATGCGAACGACGGCTTCGAGCACGGTGACCTGCCCAAGGGTCCGGACCGTCCGGTCATCAAGGACAAGCTGATCGCGGCGTGGAACGGCGGCACGAAGGACTGCACGACGCAGCAGCCGAGCACCCCGGCGACGCCTCCGGCCTCGACGCCCCCGGCTTCGACCCCTGCCGCCTCTTCGCCGCCTGCCTCGACGCCGGCCACGCCGACCGAGCCGGCGCCCGCCGAATCGACCACTTCGGCGACCCCGTCGGAGTCCGAGTCGACCACGCCCGCCGCCCCGTCGCCCAACGGTGGCGGATCCACCGCGCCCGGCGACCTCGCGGAGACCGGTGGCGGCAACACCCTGCCGATCGCCGCCGGCGCCGCGGCCCTCCTCGCGGCCGGTGCCGCGATCACCGTCGTCACCCGTCGCCGACGCGCTCCGGGCACCCGCGCCTGACGCAGGGCGTCCCGAGCCTCGACGGCTCTGAAGGGCCCCGGCACTCATTCTGTACGTGAGTGCCGGGGCCTTTCGCGTGCTCAAGCCTCCTTGGCCGTCGACCGAGCGTGGCTCCCTGGACGTTGGACCCGGTTGTCGTCGAGCTCGATGACCTTGCCGGGTGGGCCGCTGACGCCGGCCAGGAGGCGTGTCCTAAACTCGCGCTCATGACGATCCTGACCGCCGCCCTCGCCAAGGACCTGGCTCCCCAGCGCGTGCTGCGGGCGTCGATCAACCTGGGCAATCCGGTCCTCGCCCAGGGCACACCGACCGCGCCGACGGGCGTGACCGTCGACATCGCGCGTGAGGTCGGTGCCCGGCTGGACGTGCCGGTGGAGCTCGTCTGCTTCGACGCGGCACGGAAGTCGTTCGACGCGCTGCGGACGGGCCGGGCCGACCTGTGCTTCCTGGCCATCGAACCCGTACGGGAGGCCGAAGTCGCCTTCACCGCGCCGTACGTCGTGATCGACGGCGTGTACGCCGTGCCCCGTCACTCGGACCTCACCACGGTCGCCGACGTCGACCGCGCGGGCGTACGTATCGGCGTGCAGCGCGGGTCCGCCTACGACCTCTTCCTCTCCCGCACGCTTGAGCACGCGAGCGTGGTGCGCGGTGAGGACGGGGTCGACGAATTCCGTGCCCAGGGCATCGAGGTCGCCGCCGGGATTCGGCAGCCGTTGACGGAGTATGTCGCGGCGCATCCCGAACTCCGGCTGATCGAGGGCCGGTTCATGCAGATCCGGCAGGCGGTGGGCACGACGCCGACCCGTCGGCCCGAGACCGTGCAGTTCCTGCGCGATCTCGTCGAGGAACTCAAGGCCGACGGATTCATCGCCGACGCCCTGCGCCGCGCGAACCAGTCGGACGCCCTGCTCGCCCCGCCCCTATAGAGGCAGTGCCATGCCGCGGTGCTCAGTGCACCCCGGCAACGGCGTAGCGCCCGGAGTCGGCCACGACTGGTGGGCATGGAGAGCGAAGCTCACCAGGGTCAGAAGAAGGTCGATGTCCGAGTCGACTTCCAGATGTATCGTCACCCAGTGCGAACCGGGCACCATACGGACCGCGGCCACGTCCTTCAGATAGTCCTCGGAACGACGGATGGCCGGGGCTGTGAGATGCAGGTCGACGTCCTGTTCCGAATGGAAGTGGACGATCTCGGCTTGCTCCGAGCGCAGCGCCCGCCCCGTACCGCAGCTCGGCAGGGTCTCAGCCAGGTCCGGCCAATTCGCCAGTCGCGCCATGGCGCGCAGGGCCAACGTCATGGCTACATCATGACCCGCTCACCGGCCGGCCACCAGAATTTGGGAAACCCGTAACTGGTATGTATGACCCGAATATCCGGGCATCGTCTCGGAGTTCGAGCGAGCCGGGACCTCCTCCCGCCATGTGCATGTCATGTTCATGCCATCCAGAAGAAGACCGCCGTCATCCGCTTGTCCTCGATGGTGGAGCCGCAGTAGTCGGTGGCGGTGTGTATCAGGTTGGCGTTGTAGGCGAGCAGTCGGTTGTACCGGTGGGGTACACGTATGTCCTCGACGAAGGAGTCCGGCGGGACGAAGCGCGTACCCAGTGCGTCGATCAGGTTGTTGTGCGGCGCGGCCACCATGTTGCCGCCCAGCCGGCCGCCGGGCAGGCTCTGTCGATAGAAGCTGGTGCCGCAGTCCTTGGGGGCGGTGGGGTTGAGATAGAGCACCGCGGCATAGCGGCACAGCGAGCGGGAATCGGTGTGCGGGCGCGGCTCTCCCTCGCCCTTGCCCACCACCTGGATGCAGTTGTGGTTGAGGGTGCCCCCGGAGGGCGTGCTCTGCAGCCACAGCTCCCGCGCTCCGGTGGCTTTCTTCACCAGCCGTTCCACGCGGGACAGTTCCGCCGGCGCGAGCCCGGGCATCGTGCGAAGGCCGGGCCAGCTCTCCGAGGTGTAGGGATGGCCCTTGACCCAGTCGTCCTTGGTGAGGCAGCGGGCCCGGACGGCATCCACGTCGGGCAGTACGTCGTCGAATACCCAGTAGTCCCGGTCGCGGGTGGGTTTCCGGTAGGGGAGGACCGGGAGCACCGGCGTTCTCTGAGGTTGTGGGGGCATGCGGGAGACGTTATAGAGGCGAGAGTCAGTGATCTCCTGCGTTTTGGTCAATCTTCCGTCAACTCGGGCCGTCCGCAAAGGAGTCAGGGTGCGGGGTCCCCCGACGCCGTGTCCTGCGAGTTCGGCTTGGTGATGGGATCCATTTTCATGTA
Source organism: Streptomyces sp. NPDC093544 (assembly GCF_040683495.1). Classification (NCBI taxonomy): domain Bacteria; kingdom Bacillati; phylum Actinomycetota; class Actinomycetes; order Kitasatosporales; family Streptomycetaceae; genus Streptomyces; species Streptomyces sp. NPDC093544. The sequence goes on from NZ_JBFBEA010000036.1 coordinate 66,594, forward strand.
GCGTGGGCTTTGCCAGCCCACCCATCACAGGAGACCGACATGGCTGTCCCCAAGCGGAAGATGTCCCGCAGCAACACCCGCCACCGCCGCGCACAGTGGAAGGCCGCCCCGGTGCAGCTCGTCCCTGTCACCGTCGACGGCTCGTCGTACCTCGTACCGCAGCGGCTCGCCAAGGCGTACGAGCGCGGGCTGCTGCGTCCGGAGGGCTGACGTGCGTGCTGCCTTCGTAGGGAAGGGCGGCAGCGGCAAGACCACGCTGTCGGCCCTCTTCGCCCGCCACCTCGCGCACTCCGGAGTGCCCCTCGTCGCCATCGACGGCGACATCAACCAGCATCTGGCGCAGGCCCTCGGCCTCGACGACGACGAATCCGTCACCGCGCCGCCCCTCAGCGCACGGCTGGGTGAGATCAAGGACTTCCTGCGCGGCGGCAACTCGCGCATCACCTCACGCGAGGCCATGATCAAGACCACCCCGCCGGGACGGGGATCGCGCCTGCTGAGGCTCCTCGGTGACGACGCCGTGCACTCCCACCACATCCAGGACGTGGCCGGCGTACCCCTGATGGTCACGGGCGAGTTCGACGAGGGCGATCTCGGAGTGGCCTGCTACCACTCCAAGCTCGGAGCCGTCGAGCTCTACCTCAACCATCTCGTCGACGGACCCGGTGAGTACGTCGTTGTCGACATGACCGCCGGGGCGGACGCCTTCGCCTCCGGCCTCTTCACACGGTTCGACATGACCTTCCTGGTCGCCGAGCCCACCCGCAAAGGCGTCTCGGTCTATCGCCAATACCGCGACCACGCAGAGGAGTTCGGGATCCCGGTAGCGGTGATCGGCAACAAGGTCACCGGTGAGGACGACGTACTGTTCCTCAAAGAACACGTCGGCGACGACCTCCTGACGTACTTTCAGCACTCCTCCTGGGTCCGAGCCCGTGAACAGGGCCGCCCTCAGGGCGACCTGGAGCCGCACAACCTCCACGCCCTGAGCCTGCTACGGACCGCACTTGACGCCCGGACCAAGGATTGGACGGCTTTCCAGGAGCACGCCGTCTACTTCCACCTTCGCAACGCCGCGGCCTGGGCCGACCGGGCCACCGGCAGCGACCTCTCCGCACAGATCGACCCCGGCTTCCGGCACGGCCCGGCCGCCCTCGCGTCGAACCCCGCCTGAGCGGGCGAAGAAGCGCCAGAACACGGCGAAGAAGCGCCTGCACAGGCCCTGCGGCGCGGCAGCACACGGCCCACGAAGCGGTCGTACACCGTCCGCCGACCCGTCACCGCGCACCACCCGAACCAGCTAGCGACAGGACTGCCCTTTCATGTCACTCGACGTCTCCCCGAAGCTGCTCGCCGAAGCCGAACGGGGTCAGGTCCGCGAACAGGACTTCGTGGAAACCGTCCGTACGTCCCTGCCGTACGCCTACGACCTCGTCGCCGGCCTGGTCGGTGAACTCCGCAACGGAGCAGGGGAGTTCGCCGACAACCACACCCCGCCGCCCTCGGATAAGGAGCGCGGGCAGCTGCTTCGGGCGCTGGCCAGTGATGCGATCCGCTCCAGCCTGGAGAGGCACTTCGGCGTGACCCTCGCCTTCATGAACTGCCACCGCGTCGCCGTCTTCCGCCCCGAGGCACGGGGTGGCGAGACCCACACCCGGTTCACCTCGCTGCGCTCCCAGATCCTCAACCAGTCACCCGAGTTCCGCGACTGCTGAGCCGTCAGGTGCGGGCGGGTGCCGTTCGGCGGAGCGGCCCCGCCCCGCATACGTCATCCCCGCCCGAATACGTCAGACCACCGGTTCCGTGAGGGACTGCTCCGCCCAGATGATCTTCCCCTCGTCGGTGTAGCGGGTGCCCCAGCGCTGGGTGAACTGGGAGATCAGGAACAGACCGCGGCCCCCCTCGTCGGTCGTCTTGGGATGGCGCAGGTGCGGTGCTGTCGCGCCGCCGTCGAAGACCTCGCAGATCAGCGCCTGGTCGGTGATCAGCCGCAGCCGGACCGGGCCGGAGGCGTGCCGGATGGCGTTGGTGACGAGTTCGCTCACGACCAGCTCGGTGGTGAAGGCCAGCTCGTCCAGGCCCCAGGTGTGCAGCTGCTGCGTGGTCGACTTGCGGGCCGTCGCGACGACGGCGGGGTCAATGGGCAGATCCCAGGTCGCTACCCGCTCGGTGCCCAGCCGACGGGTGCGGGCCATCAGCAGCGCCACGTCGTCGTACGGACGCGTCGGCACGAGATCGTCCACGATGCGGCGGCACAGTCCGTCCAGCGGCTGTCCGTGTGCCTCCAGCGCGCGGCGCAGCCGCTCCCGGCCCGCCTCCGGGTCACGTCCCGTACGGAGTGTGGAGATCAGACCGTCGGTGTGCAGCGCCAGCACACTGCCTTCGGCGAGGGTCAACTGGACCGATTCGAAGGGCAGACCCCCCACCCCCAGGGCGGGGCCGCGGGGGAGGTCGGCGAACGTGACCGTTCCGTCGGGGGTGACGATCGCAGGCGTGGGATGGCCCGCGCCCGCCATCGAACACTGCCCGTTCACCGGGTCGTACACCACATACAGACAGCTGGCGCCGACCGCCTGCATGCCGCTCGTACGGTCGTCGGCCCCGGTGCCCTCCTCCCGGGCGGCGCGACTGACCAGGTCGTCCAGGTGGGCCAGCACCTCTTCCGGCGTCAGGTCCAGGTCGGCGAGGGTCTGTACGGCGGCCCGCAGCCGCCCCATGGCCGCGGCACCGTCGATACCGTGGCCGACCACCTCGCCCACCACCAGGGCCACCCGCGCCCCGGAAAGCGGAATCACGTCGTACCAGTCCCCGGCGAGACCGGTCAGTTCGTCCGCGGGCCGGTAGCAGGCCGCGACTTCCACCGCGTCCTGGTCGGGGAAGCGATGGGGGAGCAGATTGCGCTGCAGCACGAGGGCCGCGTCGCGTTCGCGGGTGTAGCGGCGGGCGTTGTCGACGCACAGGGCTGCCCGGCCGACGAACTCCTCGGCCAGGCCGAGATCGTCCTCGTCGAAAGGATCCTGGCGGCTGCGCCGGAAGAACGTGGTGATGCCCAGAGTGACGCCGCGGGCGCGGATGGGCACGATCATCACGCTGTGCAGCCCGAGATCGAGGAAGGAGGCGGCCCGGCTCCCGGGGGCGCTCGTGGTCCACTCCCTGGCCTGCGGATCCAGCCGCTCCTCGCGCCAGGACTCGCCGTCCGTCAGACATCTGATCGGGGGAGACCCCGCCCTGTAGGACGCCACTTCGCCGATCTCGACAGCGGTTTCCGGGACCCCACCCTGCACCGACCGATGCCCGGCGCGCCGCAGCGGCACCGTGTCCGCGTCGCTCCGTGGACCGGGGGCCGGCTCCCCGCCCTTGAGTACGGATTCCAGCAGGTCCACGGCGACGAAGTCGGCCAGCCCCGGCACGGCGACATCGGCCAGTTCCTGCGCGGTCTGCATGACGTCCAGGCTGCGGCCGATGTGCTCGCCGGCCCGGTCGAGCAGCGCCAGCCGCCGTCGGGCGCGGTAGCTCTCGCCGATGTCGACGACGGTGTAGTAGACACCTATCGGGTTACCGTCGTCGTCCTCCAAACGGATGAACGACATGGCGTGCGACGTCTCGCGGTGCGGCGCGGAGCGTACGCGGCCCACGTGCTCGTAGGCGACCACCGGCTCGCCGGTCGCCAGCACCCTGAGCATCTGCGCCTCGATCCGCTCCGCGTCGAGGCCCGGCTGCACATCGGCGAGCCGTCGACCCAGGCGTTGCGGGGCCGGGTCTCCGCCGAACTGCTCCAGCGCTTCGTTCGACCACACGTACCGCAGGTCCGTGTCCACGATCGCCATGCCCACCGGGGAACCGGCGGTGATCCGCTCCAGCAACGAGCGGCTCATGTGCCAGCCGGGGCCGTCGGCCAGGTCGGCGAGCAGCACCACCCAGCGTGCCGGGCCTTCGCTCGGCCGTAGGGGGACCGCCCGCACCATCAGCTTCAGCGGGTGCCCGTCCCGGTGGAGCGCGGACAGCAGGCCCGCCCAGCCGCCGTCACCGCTGCACCCCTCGGCCAGCTCCGGGAGCCGTGCCGCGTCCTCGGGAATCAGCAGGTCGGCGGCGAGCCGTCCCAGTGCCTCGCCGGCCGGGTATCCCAGCAGCCGTTCGGCGTCCGCGGGCCAGCTGGTCACCGTCATACGGGCGTCGAGCAGCAGTGGCACGGCGTCCGCCATGTCGAGGCGCTGCCGGGCCGGCACATCCCGTTCCTTGCTCGTACCCACCGCGACCCTCTCCGCTTCCCGAAGGTGGTCTTACCCCCTTGCACCCATTCTTCACGTTGTACGACTGTCGCGCGGGCGCTGGCTCGTCGCACGGCGGGATGTGCGGAAGACGGCCAGAACTACGGACAGTGACCAGAACGGGTGACGTTCCGCGTTTGCGCGTAGTTCTTCCGTCCGGCGACGACGAGGTCGTCGGCGTCGGTTGAACTCCCGTGCCGGTGCCTCCGTATCTCTCCACGGGGATGGCGGGAGACCGCGCGCACGGAAGGAGAGCAGTGTGTCGATACCGCCCGAAGGTGAGCAGCCTGTGCGCCGCCCGGCGCTCGTACCCACCTACGTCCAGCAACGCCGCCGGACGGAGGCCCTCGCGGAACTGGTGAGGGAGTTCCGTGAGGATCAGCAGGGTGTCGGCCCGGACGAAGGCTATGAGTCGATCAGATTATCGTCGGCGCACCAGGGTGAGACTGAGGAGCTGCCGCCCACCATAGCCGGCGAGAACTATGCCGCCGGCGGGGAGACGAGGCCCGCAACACCGCCCGGGCCTGAACTCGGCCATGCGCACGGACACGCCACGGGCCCGCGCCGAGCCGCGGTTGTCGGCGCGGTGGCGGCGGCCGCGCTGACCGGATTCGCCCTGGCAATGCTGCTGCCCGGGAGTGACGGTGACGGCGGACCACAGGCCGGCGCCGTCCCCTCCGCCACGGCACCCGTCGACCAGGCCCCCTCCGGTGCCGCCGACCCGGACGGCACCGGCACCCTCCGGGAGGGAGACAGCGGCCCCGATGTGACGGAGCTCCAGGAACGGCTGCTCGATATCCCGGACGTGTACGAGAGCGGCGCCACGAGCGGCACCTACGACCCCACGCTCACCGTGGCCGTGGCCCGCTTCCAGCTGTGGTACGGGATCCGGGGCGACGAGACGGGCGTCTACGGCAACGACACCCGGGCCGCCCTGGAATCCCGTACGTGACGAGCATTCCTGCTTGCGGCTACAGCTGTCGTTGGAAGGCCGGGTGGGCGTCGAGACGTCGCACATAGTCCTGGAGGAGTGCGTATGAGGAGAGGTCGTGCTCCGCTTCGAGCTGGACGAGGGCGACCCAGAGGTCCACATCCGCCGCGGTCAGTTCCTTGCCCAACGCGTAGGGACCAGACGCGAGTTGACGGTTCAGCAGGTCGAGAGCCGCCGACCGTTCCGCCGACGGCGCACTCGGCGTGACATCACGGTCGAGGAGGTCGCGCAGGGCGTCGATGTCCGCCGCGAGTTCCGACGGGCGGAGCGGGGAGTGACAGGATCCGGCCCGGTCGGCGAAGAGGTCGCCGAGATCGCGCAGGATGTCCGGCGTGTGGTTGCTGACGACGCGTCCGCTCCACCGGTCGCACAGCGCGGGGGCGGTCAGCGGACCGTCGTAGTGGTGCCAGGTGGCCTCGTACGCCCCGCGCAGTGAGACGAACGCGGAGGGGGTGTCGGCGGGGAGCGCCAGGAGTGTGGTGGCGACCGAGTCCTTGAGACCCAGCAGGCCGTGGGTGATGGAGACCCGCAGCGAGAGGGGACAATGCGCGGACAGATACAACTCGTACCGGTGCGGCGCCGGGTAGAAGCCGCCGGCGAGACCGACTCCGATACGGCTGCGGAAGCGGTGCGGGCGTGCGGACGGTGTCGCGGTGATCCGGGGGTGAGGGACCGCGTCAAGTGAGCCGGGGACGCACGGAGTTGAGGTACATGTGCTGGAGGTACCGGTGTTTGAGGCGTGCGAGATTGTCTCGGACATGACTCTCCATGGGATGGGGAGGCCACGGCCACCTTGTGGGCACCGCGGCGGAACGGAGTGACTGCGCTACGTACCGGTCCGGATCGCTCGGACTAGTAGGCGCTGGAGACACGCAACAAATCGATGTGCAGGCGCCTCGTCAAACCGCTGTTGGCCATTCCCACCTGTCCCACACTCGGGGCTCGCGAGACGCGAGACCACGCTTGTCCCGCCGCACCGGCGGAACCCGGTCGTCACCCGGGGCACCCCGTCGCGGTGGAAGGGTTGCCTGCCAGCGAGCCGGGGCTGTTGACCTCACGGACAGGAAGAACCTGCCCGAAGGGCGCTGACAATCGTGACCGTCCCCGTCAGTGTCGGTGCGCTCCGTGAGGCCGTCAAGAAGGCCTGCGGCGCAGTCTCACCAGGTGGTCATCCGGCGTGCATCAGGCCGAACGGGCAGCGCGGAACAGATTGCGCGGCCCGGTGGTTGTCCCTGCTGAGGACGCATTGCGATGTGAGAACGAGCATGATCCCTGGGCATTGCGCACCGCTGTGGCCTCCCGTAACGTCCCCAGCAGGTTATGAGCGTCAGCGTCAAGCCCTGGCTTGCTGACCGGCAACCCTCCTCCGCGGCGGGGTGCTCCAGGTGACGACCAGGCGGTACCCGCCCCGGGTTCCGCAAGCGCGATGCCGGCGCGGCCTCCAGCCCGCCGAGCCGGAAGGGCGGAGGTGACGGACATGCAGACCGTGCCCCGTCTTCTTGTCCTGGTTCTCGCCCCGCGCCCTCGCGTGCACCTGTACTCCCGGCCGCACATCGACCTTCAGCGCGTGGCCGGCGCGCTCTGTCGTCCCTGACCTGTCACCCCGCCGCCGCACCCTCTCAGTCGAGGCCCGGCGATCTCATACGGTCGATCAGGAAGGCACCCCTTTCGTGTCCTCGTCAACGTCGTCGCCCTCTTCCTCTTCTTCTCCCGCCGCACTGCACCTGGCTGTCGCCCTCGACGGCGCGGGCTGGCACCCGGCCGCCTGGCGGGAACCGGTGTCCCGCCCCCACGATCTGTTCACCGCCTCGTACTGGACCGACCTGATCACCGAGGCCGAGCGCGGCCTGCTCGACTTCGTGACCATCGAGGACGGGCTCGGTCCGCAGTCCGCGCGACTCAGCGAACCGGACGCACGCACCGACCAGGTACGCGGCCGACTCGACGCCGTCCTCATCGCCGCCCGCGTCGCACCGCTGACCAGCCACATAGGGCTGGTGCCGACCGTAGTGGCCACACATACAGAGCCCTTCCATATATCCAAGGCCATCGCCACTCTCGACTATGTGAGCACCGGCCGCGCGGGCGTGCGGGTGCAGGCGTCCGCGCGGCGATACGAGGCCGCTCACTTCGGCCGCCGTACGTTCCCGGAGCTCCGTATCGAAGACCTGGAAACCCCGGCCCTGCAGGAGTTGATCGTCGATCTCTTCGACGAGGTCAGCGACTACGTCGAGGCGGTGCGCCGGCTGTGGGACAGCTGGGAGGACGACGCGGAGATCCGGGACGTCGCCACCGGCCGCTTCGTCGACCGCGACAAACTCCACTACATCGACTTCGAGGGCAAGCACTTCAGTGTCAAGGGCCCCTCGATCACGCCCCGTCCGCCGCAGGGTCAGCCCCTGGTCACCGCGCTGGCCCATGGGTCCGCGGGGGGCGCGCCGTTCCGGCTGCTCGGTCGCAGCGCCGACATCGGATACGTCACTCCGCACGACGTCGAGGAGGCGCGTGCCATCATCGCCGCGGTCCGCACCGAACAGGAGGCGGCCGGGCGCGCCGAGGAGCCGCTGAACCTCTTCGGTGACCTGGTGGTGTTCCTGGACAACGACCCCACCGCCGCGGTGGACCGGCGAGAGCGTCTCGACGCCCTCGCGGGCTATCCGTACACCAGCGACGCACGGGTGTTCACCGGCACCCCCGTACAACTGGCCGACCTTCTGCAGGAGTTGCAGCAGTCCGGGCTGACCGGCTTCCGGCTGCGTCCTGCCGTCGCCGGCCACGACCTCCCGGCGATCACCCAGGGTCTGGTCCCCGAACTCCAGCGCCGCAACGCCTTCCGGCACTCGTACGAGGCCGACACCCTGCGCGGGCTGCTGGGGCTCGCCCGCCCCGCCAACCGCTACGCCGCCCACGTCTGAGCCGGAGGGACCTCACTCATGAGCAAGTCAACGGACAAGCCGCTCAAGCAGATCCACCTCGCGGCGCATTTCCCCGGCGTCAACAACACCACCGTGTGGAGCGACCCCGCGGCCGGCAGCCACATCGAGTTCAGCTCCTTCGCGCACTTCGCGCGGACCGCCGAACGCGCCAAGTTCGACTTCCTGTTCCTCGCCGAAGGCCTGCGGCTGCGCGAACAGGGCGGCAAGATCTACGACTTGGACGTCGTCGGACGGCCCGACACCTTCACCATCCTCACCGCACTCGCCGCCGTCACCGAGCATCTCGGCCTGACCGGCACCATCAACTCCACGTTCAACGAGCCCTATGAGGTGGCCCGTCAGTTCGCGAGCCTCGACCACCTCTCCGGCGGGCGAGCCGCCTGGAACGTCGTCACCTCCTGGGACGCCTTCACCGGTGAGAACTTCCGCCGCGGCGGCTTCCTCCCGCAGGACGAGCGGTACTCCCGGGCCAAGGAGTTCCTGGCCACCACCAACGAACTGTTCGACTCCTGGCACAGGGACGAGATCGTCGCCGACCAGGGGAGCGGCACCTTCCTGCGGGACGCGAAGGCCGGCGCATTCGTGCACAAGGGGCAGCACTTCGACATCGAGGGGCAGTTCAATGTGCCGCGCAGCCCGCAGGGCCGCCCGGTCATCTTCCAGGCCGGAGACTCCGACGAAGGACGCGAGTTCGCCGCCGCCGGCGCGGACGCGATCTTCAGCCGGTACAGCACCCTCAAGGAGGGGCAGGCGTTCTACACGGACGTCAAGGGGCGCCTGGCCCGGCACGGCCGCACCCACGACCAGCTGCTGATCCTGCCCGCCGCCACCTTCGTCCTCGGTGACACGGACGCCGAGGCGGAGGAGATCTCCCGCGCGGTGCGGCGCCAACAGGTCAGCGGCGCCACCGCCATCAAGCACCTCGAGTTCGTCTGGAACCGCGACCTGTCCGCGTACGACCCGGACGGCCCGCTTCCCGACATCGACCCGGACCCGGGCGAGCACACCATCGCCCGAGGGCGTGCCCAGGTACGGATGTACCGCGACCCGCTGGCCACCGCCCGCGAGTGGCGGGAGCGCGCGGCCGCCAACAAGTGGTCCATCCGCGACCTCGTCATCGAGACCGGCAACCGTCAGTCGTTCGTCGGCTCCCCGGCCACCATCGCCGAGACCATCAACGACTTCGTCCAGGCGGACGCCAGCGACGGCTTCATCCTCGTCCCGCACATCACTCCGGGCGGCCTCGACGGCTTCGCCGACACCGTCGTCCCGCTGCTCCAGGAACGCGGCGTCTTCCGCACGGAGTACGAGGGCACGACCCTGCGCGACCACCTCGGCCTGGCCCACCCCGACGCCGACGCGCCTGCCGAGCGGGTCGCATCATGAAGTTCCTCGCCATCACCCTGATCGTGCACGCGCCGGACCCGGTGACCGGCGTGCGGAAACCGACCAACGCGCGTTTTCGCGAGGTCATCGACAACGCGCTGCTCGCCGAGGAGTTGGGCTTCGACGGCTTCGGCGTGGGGGAGCGGCACGAGCGGCCGTTCATCTCCTCCTCGCCGCCCGTCGTACTCAGCCACATCGCGGCGCTCACCTCCCGGATCCGCCTGTTCACGGCGGTCACCACGCTCAGCCTCCTGGACCCGGTGCGCGCGTACGAGGACTACGCGACGCTGGACCATCTGTCCGGCGGACGGCTGGAGTTGATCATCGGCAAGGGCAACGGCACCGCTCAGCGGGAGCTGTTCCACGTCACGCCCGAGGACCAGTGGGACCGTAACGCCGAGGGCTACGAGGTGTTCCGGCAGATCTGGCGGCAGGACAAGGTGACCGCCGCGACCCGCTTCCGCCCCGAGCTGAACGAGGCCGAGGTGTGGCCCCGGCCGTTCCAGCAGCCAATCCGGGTCTGGCACGGCAGCGCGACCAGCAAGGAGTCGGTGGACCTCGCCGCCCGCTACGGCGACCCGCTGTTCTCGGCGAACGTCACCAACCCCATAGAGCCGTATGCCGAGTTGATCCGCTACTACCGGGAGCGGTGGGAGCACTACGGTCACGACCCGGCCCGGATCGCGGTCGGTGCCGGGTCGGCGGGCTACCTCGCGGCGCGTACGTCGCAGGAGGCGATAGCCGCCTACCGGCCGGTCTTCGAGGGGCAGTTGGCGTTCCAGAAGAGGCTGGGCCTGGAGCCGGTGTTCCTGACCCTGGAGGACTTCGTGGAGCGCAGCTCGGCGCTGATCGGCAGTCCGCAGCAGGTGATCGAGAAGGTGCACCGCTACCACGAGCAGTTCGGGCACACCGTGCAGCATCTGCAAGCCGACGCGAACGGGCTGACCGGAGCCCAGCACCGCGCCTCCCTCGAACTCTTCCAGTCCGACATCGCGCCCGTGCTGCGGCGGGAGATTCCTGATCCGCCGTTCGCGTGGGGCCCGGTGTTCGCCGAGCCGTCGGAGGCCACGAGCGACCCGTCGGCAGCCACGGGCGAGCCGCCGGTCACGAGTACACCCGAGCCCGAATCCGCGTCCGACTCCGTATCCGCGCACGCAGACCGCTGAGGAGCACCCGTTCTCATGTCCGACATCCCCCTCGGCGTCCTCGACCTCATCCCCATCTCGTCCGGCTCCACCGCGACCGAGGCGCTGCGCAACTCCATCGACCTGGCCCAGCGGGCGGAGCAGTTCGGGTACGCCCGCTACTGGTTCGCCGAGCACCATCTCAACCCGGGCGTGGCCGGCACCTCACCGGCGGTCGTCCTCGCCCTGACCGCCTCCGCGACCTCGACGATCCGGCTCGGCTCCGGTGCCGTACAGCTCGGTCACCGCACCGCCCTCTCCACGGTCGAGGAGTTCGGACTGATCGACGCGCTGCACCCCGGGCGCCTCGATCTGGGGCTCGGCCGTTCCGGCGGTCGCCCGCCGGGAGGGCCCGCCGCGCCGCTGCCGACGGCCACCCCGGTCGTCGACGGCCGTACCCCGAACGGGCTGCGGATCCCACCGAGGTTCTCCTTCGAGTTTCTGCTCGGCTCACCCCGCATCGCGCTCCAGCGCACGCTGCTCCAGCAGCCGAACGCCGAGTCGCAGGACTACGGCGAACAGATCGACGACATCCTCGCGCTGCTGGCGGGCACATACCGCTCCGCGGACGGCGTCGAGGCGCACGTCGTCCCGGGCGAGGGCGCCGACGTACAGCTGTGGATCCTGGGCAGCAGCGGCGGACAGAGCGCCGACGTCGCGGGCCGCAACGGCCTGCGGTTCGCGGCGAACTACCACGTCAGCCCGGGGACGGTGCTGGAGGCGGCGGAGGGGTATCGGGCGGCGTTCCAGCCGTCCGAGGTACTCGACAAGCCGTACGTCAGCGTCTCCGCGGACGTCGTCGTCGCCGAGGACGACGGCACCGCCCGCGAACTCGCCACCGGCTATGGCGCGTGGGTCCGCAGCATTCGTACGGCCGAGGGCGCCATCGAGTTCCCGACCCCGGAGGAAGCGCGCGCCCACGTCTGGACCGACATCGACCGGTCGCTCGTCCAGGACCGCCTCGACACCCAGTTCGTCGGCTCCCCGGCCAAGGTCGCCGACCGGCTGGAGCAACTCCAAGAGGCAACCGGCGCGGACGAGTTGCTGATCACCACCATCACCCACGGCCATGCCGACCGGGTGCGCTCCTACGAGCTGCTGGCCGAGGAGTGGCGGCGCAGGTGACACGGCCCGCACACGGCGTCGGCCCGTCCGCTGGACGGGCC
>NZ_JBFBEA010000037.1:0-33769 GCF_040683495.1 Streptomyces sp. NPDC093544
AAACGCCCGGTTACATTCCGAACCCGGAAGCTAAGCCTTACAGCGCCGATGGTACTGCAGGGGGGACCCTGTGGGAGAGTAGGACGCCGCCGAACTAAACTTCAAAGAGCTGGTCCCTGAACTTCGGTTCAGGGACCAGCTCTTTTTTGTTTTGCGTTACTTGCAGTTCACGTTGCGCGAGCAACATCCGCGACATGGGTACTGCTGCAATGCTCAGGGCCGCAGGTGTCGGAGCCGGTGACGAGGTCATCGTGCCGGCCTTCGGGAACGTCGATGTCGCCGAGGCCGCCGCCCAAGCCGGTGCGGCGGTCGTCTTCGCCGACATCGACCCGATGACGTACTGCCTCGACGCCGACGCGGTCGAGGCCGTCGTGACTCCGCATACGGCGGCCATCGTCGTCGTACACCGCTTCGGGCGGTCGGCGGACATGGCGCGGCTGCGGGAGATCGGTCAGCGACGCGGGCTCCTGGTGCTTGAGCAGGGCGAGTCCGAAGCGCCGTACGACGAGATCGCGCAGCGCAGGGCACGAGCCGCGTACCTCGACGCGCGGCTGCGCGGGGTGCGGACGCCGGACGGTGGCGACGGGCACACGTACCAGCAGTACGTCGTGCGGGTGCCGGGCAACGGAAGGCCGGACCGGGACGCCTTCGCTCGGGCCGTGCGGGCCAGGGGAGTCGAGTGCTGGGTGCCGGTGAAGACGCCTGTGCACCGTATGGCCGGATTCCGTCGGGACGTACGCCTGCCGGTGACCGAGCGGGCCGCGGACGACACTCTCGCGCTGCCTGTGGACGGGGCGTTGGCGAAGCGGGAGATGCAGCGGATCGTGTCCGCCTGCAATGCGCTCGGTGGGCTGCTTCAGGCCGCCATCTGAACCGAGGCTGATCGAGCCGGACTTGTTGGGCGCACGCTTCTGTTCGGGGTATGATCTATCTCGTTGCCGCGAGGGAAACCTCGAAGGGTGACTGGCCCCCCTAGCTCAGTCGGTAGAGCGTCTCCATGGTAAGGAGAAGGTCAACGGTTCGATTCCGTTGGGGGGCTCCAGTGAGAAAAGGCCTCCGCCCTTACGGGCGGGGGCCTTTGTCGTTTCCCGAGGCCGTGCGTCAGTCCTTCTGGAGGCCCGGAACCCGCATCGCCAGAATCGCCATGTCGTCGGACGGGGCGTCGGAGGCGAAGCGTTCGACCGCGCGCATGATGCGGGCGGCCACCGCGCCGGCTGTGAGGCCTGTGCAGGTGGTGAGGACGTCCGCGAGGCCGTCGTCGCCGAGCATGCGGGTGCCCTCGCGGCGTTCGGTGACGCCGTCCGTGACACAGAGGAGGACATCACCCGGGTCGAGCGTGATCGTCTGCTCGTAGAGCTCCAGGTCATCCATGACCCCGAGGAGCGGCTGCGGATCGGCGGCTGGTTCGACCGTGCCGTCCTGGCGCAGGCGGAGCGGGAGCGGGTGGCCGGCACAGACCACCTTCAGGAGCGCCGAACCGTCCTCCTGGGGCCACAACTCGCCGTACAGGAGCGTGAGGAAGCGGCTGCGGGCGCCCTCGTCGAGGATCGCGGAGTTCAGGCGCTCCAGGACGGCCGGGCCGGTGAAGCCCTCCCGGGCCAGCAGCCGGAGTGCGTGCCGGGCCAGGCCGGTCACCGCCGCCGCCTCCGGGCCCGTACCGCAGACGTCGCCGATGGCGAAGCCGTACGCGCCGTCGCGGATCGGGAAGAGGTCGTAGAAGTCGCCGCCGACTTCGTTGCCCTCGCCGGCCGCTCGGTAGATGACCTCGACCTCGACGCCCTCGATCTGCGGGAGTTCCGGGGGCAGGAGGCTGCGCTGAAGGGACTGGCTGATGGCCGTGCGCTCCGAGTACAGGCGGGCGTTGTCCAGGGCGAGGGCGGCCCTGCGGCTCAAGTCCTCGGCGAGTTCCAGGATTTCCTGGCGGAAGTGTTCGTCCGAGGGCTTGCCCAGCGTCAGCATGCCGATGACTCGGTTGCGCGCCACCAGGGGGAGGACGACCGTCTCGCCGCCAACTGCGGCGGCCGTGGCGAGAGTTGTGCCGATGCCCGAGCTGAGCGTCGCGCGTTCGCCGAGGCTGCGCATGGAGGTGCGCAGGGCTGATTCGTGGGCCGCCTCGGCGGGGGCGGACCAGACGCGGGCGCCCGGGGTGGGGACCGGGTCCGGCGGGGAGATCTTGGACAGCAAGGCCTTGAGGCCGTCGATGCGTTCCTCGTCCTCGTGCAGGACATACGAGAGATACGGGTCGGAGGCCTGGTCGGCGATGGTGTAGACGGCGCACCAGGTGGCCAGGGTCGGGACCGTCATCTGGGCCATCAGGGCCAGTGTCTGGTCGCGGTCCAGAGTGCCGGCGAGGAGGTCGGAGGCCTCCACGAGGAAGGACAGTGAGCCGCGGCGCAGGCGTTCCAGCTCGCCCAGGCGGGCGGACTCCACCGCCAGCGCGATGCGGTCGGCGGCGAACTGGAGGCGCAGGGCCTCTTCGTTGGAGTATCTGCCCGGTCCCTCGGCGGCGACGCCCAGGGAGCCGGTGAGGCGGCCCTCGACCTTCAGGGGGACGGTGACGACCGAGCGCATGCCGGTGCCGTTGAGGAGCGGTACGGCACCGGGGACGACCGTCAGGTCCTCGTGGACGGCGGGCATACGGGCCGAGCCGTAGCGACCGGGGCCCGCCTCGACGGGGACGCGGGCGAAGCGCTGGCGGGCGGAGGGGAGGCCCGTCGAGGCTCGTACCTCCAACTCCGTTTCGTCGTCGGTCGCCAGGAGCAGGAAGGCGGAGTCGCCGTCGAGCATGTCGCGGGCGCGCTCCACCGTGCGCTGGAGGAGGCCGTCCAGGTCGTCGGGCGCCGGGGAGCCGATGAAGACCTCGAAGGGATCGGAGGCGTGGCCCTCGGAGCTGGTGGTCGTGTCGGTGGCCGAGACGCGCAACGGGGTCTGGAGGACGGCGCGTTCGTGGTCACGTACGAGAAGGCAGACCGTGGAGGGCTCACCGCCGGTGTCGCGGACCCGAAGGTGTGAGGCGTAGACGGGAGTTACCCGGCCGTTGGCGCCGCGGATGCCGTACGTGCCTTCCCAGCGCGAGAGTTGGAGGGCCTCGACGATGCCGGTGGAGGTGCCCGGGGTGTGCGGCCAGGCGGCGAGGTCGGTGAGCGGCTTGCCGATGACCAGTTCGGCCGCGTAACCGAAGAGTTCCTCCGCGTCCTCGTTCCAGGCGTTGATCGCGCCGGTCCGGTCGATCTGGACGACCGCGACGCGGACGCGGCCGTCGGCGAGCGGGAGGAGGTCGGCCGGCAGGGCCGGGCCGGCGGTCCGGGTGCCCACCGCGCGTTCGGGGAGTTCGAGCTGGAACCAGACCTGTTTCTGTGTGGGCGTGTACTCGACGCCCCAGCGGTTCGCCAGGGCCGCACAGAGCTGGAGGCCGCGGCCGCCCTCGCTGTCCGGGCTGCCCATGTTCACAGCCATCCCCTGGAGTGGAATTTCACGTTCCGGGTAGCGGTCCGCTACCTCGATACGTACGCCGTCGTCGCTGCGCAGACACAACACGTCCGCGGCGGTTCCCGCATGCACGACGGCATTGGTGACCAGCTCACTCGTGAGGACCACGGCGTCATCGACGATGTCGGCGAAGCCCCAGCCCTGGAGGGTGTCACGGACGAAGGAACGGGCGGTCGCGACCGATCGCCCCACGGGCTCGAAACTGGCGGCCGCGCGCGCGGTGATCACAGAACTCCTTGTCCGGTTGTCGGCATGCGGGGCTCCATGGCCGCCCCGCTCCTGCCTGGGCAGAGCGTGGTTCCCCGTCGGTCGGGGATCCTGGGGTGTTCCCCCAGGATGCAGTCCGGTGGTCATGGTGCGGCGCCCCTCCGATGCCTGCCCGCTCGTACTCGTGCCACCGCCCAGGCCGGACGGGACCGGCGCGGCTGGACAGCCGCATGCAAGGTTACTTACCTTCGCCGTCCATGCGGATGCCGGTTGCACTGTTTCCGCCCGGAGGGTGTGCGGACGGTGTGCGAAGCTGCCGAACTGTTATGGCCGGGTTCAGGCATGGTGAAACACTGGGCAAGCTTCAGGAGAAGGTCCCGGCAGGGTGAGTGCCTGCCGGCACGCGGAGCAGTAGTACCCGAGTACGCCAAGCAGTAATGGTCGACCCTTGTGGGAGGGACAGAGTGGAGTCTGGCGCAGCGACGCGGGGCACTGACACGCGCGCGAAAGGCGGACGGTCCCTGAGTAACCAGCGCCCACCGCGCAATGGCACCACCGAGGTGGATACGGCTGCGCTGAACCGGCTGATGACCGCCCTGGTGTCGATGCGGGACGGGAACTTCCGTAAGCGGCTCACGGTCTCCGGCGACGGCGTGATGTCCGAGATCGCGGCGGTTTTCAACGAGGTGGCCGACCGGAATCTGCATCTGACGGGAGAGCTCTCGCGGGTGCGGCGCGTGGTCGGGCGTGAGGGAAAGCTCACGGAGCGGCTGGAGTCGGGGGCCTCCGAGGGGTCCTGGGCGGCCGCGATCGACGCCTCGAACGCGCTCGTCGATGATCTCGTACGGCCTGTCTCCGAGGTCGGCCGGGTGCTGTCCGCGGTGGCGGAGGGCGATCTGTCGCCGCGAATGGACCTGCGGGCGCAGGCCGCGGACGGGAACGGGCATCCGCTGCGCGGTGAGTTCCTCAAGGTCGGGCGCACCGTCAACAATCTGGTCGACCAGCTGTCGACGTTCACCGACGAGGTCACGCGGGTGGCCAGCGAGGTGGGTACCGAGGGCAAGCTGGGCGGGCAGGCCCGGGTGCGCGGTATGTCGGGTTCGTGGAAGGATCTCACGGATTCGGTCAACACCATGGCGTACCGGCTGACGGCTCAGGTGCGTGACATTGCTCTCGTGACGACGGCGGTCGCCAAGGGTGACCTGTCCCGGAAGGTCACGGTTCACGTGGCCGGCGAGATGCTGGAGCTGAAGGAAACCGTCAACACGATGGTGGACCAGCTCTCCTCGTTCTCCTCCGAGGTGACGCGAGTCGCGCGGGAGGTGGGTACGGAGGGTGAGCTCGGCGGCCAGGCGAAGGTGCCGGGTGTGGCGGGTGTGTGGAAAGACCTCACCGATTCGGTGAATCTTATGGCCGGGAATCTCACGGCCCAGGTGCGTGGCATCGCGCAGGTGACGACGGCGGTCGCCAGTGGCGACCTGTCACAGAAGGTCACGGTCAGTGCGCGCGGAGAGGTCGCGCAGCTCGCCGAGACGATCAACCAGATGACCGAGACGCTACGGACGTTCGCCGACGAGGTCACGCGCGTGGCCAACGAGGTCGGTGGCGAGGGGCGGCTCGGCGGGCAGGCGAATGTGCCGGGTGCGGCGGGGACCTGGAAGGACCTGACGGACTCCGTCAACACGGTCTTCCGGAACCTGACGACTCAGGTGCGCGACATCGCCGCGGTGACGACGGCCGTGGCCAACGGTGACCTCTCGCAGAAGGTCAGCGTCGAGGTCGCAGGCGAGATGCTGGAGCTGAAGAACACCGTCAACACGATGGTCGACCAGCTGTCGTCGTTCGGTGCCGAGGTCACGCGCGTGGCCCGCGAGATCGGTGTCGAGGGTGAACTGGGCGGGCAGGCGCAGGTACCGGGTGCGGCAGGGACGTGGAAGGACCTGACGGACTCCGTCAACACGGCCTTCCGGAACCTGACCGGCCAGGTCCGCAACATCGCGCAGGTGACGACGGCGGTCGCCAACGGCGATCTGTCGCAGAAGGTCACCGTCGATGTCTCCGGCGAGATGCTTCAGCTGAAGAACACCGTGAACACCATGGTGGATCAGCTGTCCTCGTTCGCCGATCAGGTCACGCGGATGGCCCGGGACGTGGGCACCGAGGGCCGCCTCGGCGGTCAGGCCCGCGTGGACGGCGTATCCGGTACGTGGAAGGAACTCACCGACTCCGTCAACTTCATGGCGGGGAACCTGACCTCACAGGTACGGCAGATCGCGCAGGTCACGACTGCTGTGGCCCGGGGTGATCTCTCCCAGAAGATCGACGTGGACGCGCGCGGCGAGATCCTGGAGCTGAAGAACACCATCAACACGATGGTCGACCAGCTCTCCGCCTTCGCGGACCAGGTGACGAGGGTCGCCCGTGACGTGGGTACGGAGGGCAGGCTCGGCGGGCAGGCGCAGGTGCCCGGTGTCGCCGGTGTGTGGCGCGACCTGACCGACTCCGTGAACGGCATGGCCGGCAACCTCACCGCCCAGGTGCGCAACATCGCGCAGGTCGCGACGGCGGTCGCGCGGGGTGACCTGTCGCAGAAGATCGACGTGGACGCGCGCGGCGAGATCCTGGAGCTGAAGAACACCCTCAACACGATGGTGGACCAGCTCTCGAACTTCGCCGAGCAGGTGACGCGGGTGGCCCGCGAGGTGGGTACCGAGGGGCAGTTGGGCGGTCAGGCCGAGGTGCAGGGTGTCTCCGGCACCTGGAAGGACCTCACCCAGTCGGTGAACTTCATGGCGAACAACCTCACCATTCAGGTGCGGAACATCGCCGAGGTCACGACGGCGGTCGCCAAGGGCGACCTCTCCAAGAAGATCACCGTCGACGCGAAGGGCGAGATCCTCGAACTTGTCACCACCGTCAACACGATGGTGGATCAGCTCTCGAACTTCGCCGAGCAGGTGACCCTGGTGGCCCGCGAGGTGGGCACTGAGGGCAACCTGGGCGGACAGGCTCGGGTCCCGGGTGTCACGGGCATCTGGAAGGACCTGAGCGACAACGTCAACGTGATGGCCAACAACCTGACCAACCAGGTGCGGAACATCTCGCAGGTCGCGGCCGCGGTGGCCAACGGCGACCTCACCAAGACGGTCACCGTCGAGGCGAGCGGTGAGGTCGCTCAGCTCGCCGACACCGTCAACACGATGGTGAAGACGCTGAGTTCGTTCGCCGACCAGGTCACCAAGGTGGCCCGCGAGGTGGGCACGGACGGCATCCTCGGCGGCCAGGCGCACGTACCGGGGGTCGCCGGCACGTGGAAGGACCTCACCGAGTCGGTGAACGGCATGGCGTCGAACCTGACCGGCCAGGTGCGCAACATCGCGATGGTCACCACGGCCATCGCGAAGGGTGACCTGACCAAGAAGATCGACATCGACGCCCGCGGCGAGATGCTGGAGCTCAAGACCACCATCAACACGATGGTCGACCAGCTGTCGTCGTTCGCCGAGGAGGTCACCCGGGTGGCCCGCGAGGTGGGCACGGAAGGCCAGTTGGGCGGCCAGGCGCGAGTGCGGGACGTCGACGGCACCTGGCGCGATCTCACGGAGTCCGTGAACGAGATGGCCGGGAACCTCACCCGGCAGGTGCGAGCCATGGCGCGGGTGGCGACCGCGGTGACCCGCGGCGACCTGAACCTGAAGATCGACGTGGACGCCTCCGGCGAGATGCAGGAGCTGCAGGACTACATCAACAAGATGATCGCCAACCTGCGCGACACCACCATCGCCAACAAGGAGCAGGACTGGCTGAAGGGCAACCTCGCCCGTATCTCCGCGCTGATGCAGGGCCGCCGCGACCTGGAGGACGTGGCCTCGCTGATCATGAGCGAGCTGACTCCCGTCGTCGCCGCGCAGCACGGCGCGTTCTTCCTCTCCATGCCGCTGGTCGACGGCAAGGACGCGCTCCTGGAGGACGAGGACGCGTACGAGCTGCGCATGCTCGGGTCGTACGGCTACTCGATGGGCTCCATGCCGACGTCGTTCCGGCCCGGCGAGGCGCTGATCGGGACGGCCGCCCAGGAGAAGCGCACGATCCTCGTGGAGAACGCTCCGAGCGGCTATCTGAAGATCTCCTCCGGGCTCGGCGAAGCGCCTCCGGCACAGGTGATCGTCCTTCCGGTGCTCTTCGAAGCGACTGTGCTCGGCGTCATCGAACTGGCGTCGTTCACGCCGTTCACACAGATCCAGAAGGACTTCCTCAACCAGATCGCCGAGATGATCGCGACGAGCGTCAACACCATCTCCGTCAACACGAAGACGGAGGTGCTGCTGAAGCAGTCGCAGGAGTTGACCGAGCAGCTCACGGACCGGTCGGCGGAGCTGGAGAGCCGGCAGAAGGCACTGCAGGACTCCAACGCCCAGCTGGAGGAGAAGGCCGAGCAACTCGCCCAGCAGAACCGCGACATCGAGGTCAAGAACACCGAGATCGAGGAGGCCCGGCAGGTCCTGGAGGAGCGCGCCGAGCAGCTCGCGGTCTCGATGCGCTACAAGAGCGAGTTCCTGGCGAACATGTCGCACGAGCTGCGTACGCCGCTCAACTCACTGCTGATCCTGGCCAAGCTGCTCGCCGACAACGCGGACACGAACCTCACCCCCAAGCAGGTCGAGTTCGCCGAGACGATCCACGGCGCGGGCTCTGACCTGCTCCAGCTGATCAACGACATCCTCGACCTGTCGAAGGTCGAGGCGGGCAAGATGGACGTGTCGCCGACGCGCATCGCGCTGGTCCAACTCGTCGACTACGTAGAGGCCACTTTCCGCCCGCTGACAGCTGAGAAGGGCCTCGATTTCTCCGTACGCGTGTCGCCGGAACTGCCCGCCACGCTGCACACCGACGAACAGCGCCTCCTCCAGGTGCTGCGCAACCTGCTCTCCAACGCGGTGAAGTTCACCGACTCCGGAGCGGTCGAGCTGGTGATCCGGCCCGCCGGCGCGGAGGTTCCGGTGGCCATCCGGGAGCAACTCCTTGAGGCGGGTTCGCTGCGGGACGCGGACGCCGATCTGATCGCGTTCTCCGTGACCGACACCGGCATCGGGATCGCGGCCAGCAAGATGAGGGTGATCTTCGAGGCCTTCAAGCAGGCGGACGGCACGACGAGCCGGAAGTACGGCGGTACGGGCCTGGGGCTCTCCATCTCGCGGGAGATCGCGCGGCTGTTGGGCGGTGAGATCCACGCGCAGAGCGAGCCCGGACGTGGCTCCACGTTCACGCTGTATTTGCCGCTGCACCCCAGTGAACTGCCTCCCCAGGGCTATGGGCAGCTCGCGCCGGCGCTGGAGGCCGGGGAGTTGCTGGCCTCCGAGGCGGAACTGGCGTCGGCGGGCATCGAGATGCCGGCCGAGGTGAAGTCGTACCAGGAGACCCAGAACGGGCCCGCCGCGCTCTTCCGGCGCCGCCGCAGGGCGGTGCCCGCGGACGAGCAGCCGAGCGCGTCGGCGGGGCAGCCGGGCGCGGCTCAGGAGCAGTGGGCGCCCGCGGGCCGGCCGTCGGGCGCGCAGCAGCCGCGCCGTGGGATCCGGTTCGAGGGCGAGAAGGTGCTCATCGTCGACGACGACATCCGCAACGTGTTCGCGCTGACCAGTGTGTTGGAGCAGCACGGCCTTTCGGTGCTGTACGCGGAAAACGGCCGTGAGGGCATCGAAGTCCTTGAGCAGCACGACGATGTGACGGTCGTTCTGATGGACATCATGATGCCGGAGATGGACGGCTACGCGACGACGACGGCGATTCGCCGGATGCCGCAGTTCGCCGGGCTGCCGATCATCGCGCTCACGGCGAAGGCGATGAAGGGCGACCGGGAGAAGGCCATCGAGTCGGGTGCTTCCGACTACGTCACCAAGCCGGTCGATCCCGATCATCTGCTCACCGTGATGGAACAGTGGATGCGTGAGCAGTGACACACTCCTGTCGGGACTCCTGCGGGGTCGCCCGCTCTCGCATAACTCACTGTGGCGGACGGCGTGTAGAAGTACGGGATTCGGGGAACCTTCTGGTCTCCCGCTGCGTTTGTGCTACGTGCACAGTGACATCGCAGTGACAGGGTGTGGCGACAGGCGGGGTGCGGCTACCATGACCGGCACAAGGGTGGGCGACGCAACGGAGTCGTCCCCTGGGGCGGCGCCCGGTGCACTGCCGGGGCGAGGAGGGCGGGCCATGGTGCAGAAGGCCAAGATCCTCCTGGTCGATGACCGGCCGGAGAATCTGCTGGCGTTGGAGGCGATCCTCTCCGCGCTCGATCAGACACTGGTGCGGGCATCGTCCGGGGAGGAAGCGCTCAAAGCACTACTCACGGACGACTTCGCGGTCATTTTGCTGGACGTTCAGATGCCGGGCATGGACGGTTTCGAAACCGCCGCGCACATCAAGCGGCGAGAACGGACCCGGGACATCCCGATCATCTTCCTCACCGCCATCAACCACGGCCCGCATCACACCTTCCGGGGGTATGCGGCCGGCGCGGTGGACTACATCTCCAAGCCGTTCGACCCATGGGTGCTGCGCGCGAAGGTCTCCGTCTTCGTCGAGCTCTACATGAAGAACTGCCAACTCCGGGAGCAGGCGGCGCTGCTGCGGCTCCAGCTGGAGGGTGGCGGCGGCAGGGCGACGCTGGGCGAGGCCAAGGAGCCCGCCGGGCTGCTCGCCGAACTCTCCGCGCGGCTCGCGGCCGTTGAGGAACAGGCCGAGGCGCTGTCGAAGCAACTCGACGACGACGCGGCGGACGCGGCGGCGGTGGCGACCGCGGCCCATCTCGAACGCAAACTCACGGGGTTGCGCAGAGCACTGGACGCGCTGGAGCCCGGCACGGGGAACGGCGCGGCTTCGGTGCAGTCGCAGAACTGAGCGAGGCCCTTCGGGGAGAGCGGGCCCTTCGGGGAGCAGGCGAAGTACCCCTGTCCGGGGCCGGCGAATCTGTTCAGGTCGTCCCTGGGTGGGGTGAGTCGAGAGCGTGTTTGCCCCTGCCACTGCGTGTCGGCGGTGTGTGCCAAGCAGAGCAAGGCCGGTGAGCCCGCGTCAGTTTCCGGTACGGGTACGGGCGACACGAACGGGTGAAGCAGTAAGCACACGTGTCCGCTGTCGTCTCCACCGGTAACCTCACACACATGGCCTCACGTCAGTCCGCAGCCAAGAAGCCGCCCGCGAAGAAGGCGGCCGCTTCGGCGAAGGCCCCCGCGAAAAAGGCCGTCGCGAAGAAGGCGCCTGCCAAGAAGGCCGCGGCGAAGAAGCCCGCACCCGCGCCGGCGCCCAATCCGACCGCGGGCGTGTACAAACTCGTCCGCGCCCTCTGGCTGGGGGTCGCGCACGCCGTCGGAGCGACGTTCCGCGGCATAGGGCGGGGCGCGAAGGGGCTCGACCCGGCGCACCGCAAGGACGGTGTCGCGCTGCTGCTGCTCGGCCTGGCGCTGATCACCGCCGCGGGAACGTGGTCCAACCTGCAAGGTCCCGTAGGGGACCTCGTCGAGATGCTGGTCACCGGTGCCTTCGGCCGCCTCGACCTGCTGGTCCCGATACTGCTCGGCGTCATCGCGGCCCGGCTCATCCGGCATCCCGAGAAGCCCGAGGCGAACGGCCGCATCGTGATCGGCCTGTCCGCGCTCGTCATCGGCGTGCTCGGCCAGGTCCACATCGCGTGCGGGGCGCCCGCGCGCAGCGACGGCATGCAGGCGATAAGGGACGCCGGCGGGCTCATCGGCTGGGGTGCCTCCACCCCGCTGACGTACACGATGGGTGACGTCCTCGCCGTACCGCTCCTGGTGCTCCTCACGATCTTCGGCCTGCTCGTCGTCACGGCGACCCCGGTCAACGCGATTCCGCAGCGGCTGCGGCTGCTGGGCCAGAAGCTGGGCATCGTCCAGGCCGACGAGGACGAGGACAGCCTCGGCGAGGACGACGAGCGTTACGACGAGCAGTGGCGTGACGCGCTCCCCACGGGCTCCAGGAGGCGCTCCCGCGCCCCTGTGGAGTACGACCCCGACAGTGCCGAGCACGAGGCGCTCAGCAAGCGCCGTGGCCGCCCCAGGCGGCCCGCCATGCAGCAGCCCGACATGAACCGGCCGATGGACGCGGTGGACGTCGCCGCGGCCGCCGCCGCCGCACTCGACGGGGCCGTGCTGCACGGGATGCCGCCCTCGGCGCTGGTCGCCGATCTGACACAGGGCGTCGGCGTGGAGCGGGACGGGTTCGAGGAGACGACGCCGGTCCCGGCCGCGCGCGCCAAGCTCGTCCCCGGGGCCAAGCGGCCCAAGCAGGAGGCGCTCAAGGTCGAGTCCGTCGTGCCCGACCTCACGAAGGCCGCGCCCGACGAGCCGCGTGAGCTGCCCCCGCGCGCGGAGCAGCTCCAGCTCTCCGGAGACATCACCTACTCCCTGCCGTCGCTCGACCTCCTGGAGCGCGGCGGCCCCGGCAAGACGCGCAGCGCCGCCAACGACGCGGTGGTCGCCTCCCTCCAGAACGTCTTCATGGAGTTCAAGGTCGACGCCAACGTCACCGGCTTCACGCGCGGTCCGACGGTCACCCGGTACGAGGTCGAGCTCGGCCCCGCCGTGAAGGTGGAGCGGATCACGGCGCTCGCGAAGAACATCGCGTACGCCGTCGCCAGCCCCGACGTGCGGATCATCAGCCCGATCCCCGGCAAGTCGGCGGTCGGCATCGAGATCCCGAACTCCGACCGCGAGATGGTCAACCTGGGCGACGTACTGCGCCTCGCGGACGCCGCGGAGGACAACCACCCGATGCTCGTCGCGCTCGGCAAGAACGTCGAGGGCGGCTACGAGATGGCCAATCTCTCGAAGATGCCGCACGTCCTGGTGGCCGGAGCGACCGGCTCCGGCAAATCCTCATGCATCAACTGCCTGATTACGTCCGTCATGGTCCGCGCGACCCCCGAGGACGTGCGTATGGTCCTCGTCGACCCCAAGCGCGTCGAGCTGACCGCGTACGAGGGCATCCCGCACCTGATCACGCCCATCATCACCAACCCGAAGCGGGCGGCCGAGGCGCTGCAGTGGGTCGTACGGGAGATGGATCTGCGCTACGACGACCTCGCGGCGTTCGGGTACCGGCACATCGACGACTTCAACGAGGCCATCAGGAACGGCAAGGTGAAGCTGCCCGAGGGCAGTGAGCGTGAGCTGACGCCGTACCCGTATCTGCTGGTGATCGTCGATGAGCTCGCGGATCTGATGATGGTCGCGCCGCGGGACGTCGAGGACTCGATCGTGCGGATCACGCAGCTCGCGCGTGCGGCCGGTATCCACCTGGTGCTGGCCACGCAGCGGCCGTCCGTCGACGTCGTCACCGGTCTGATCAAGGCGAACGTGCCGTCCCGGCTCGCCTTCGCCACCTCCTCGCTGGCCGACAGCCGGGTCATCCTCGATCAGCCGGGCGCCGAGAAGCTGATCGGCAAGGGTGACGGGCTCTTCCTGCCGATGGGGGCCAACAAGCCGGTCCGACTGCAGGGCGCCTTCGTCACCGAGGGCGAGATCGCGGCGATCGTGCAGCACTGCAAGGATCAGATGGCGCCGGTCTTCCGGGACGACGTCACGGTGGGCACCAAGCAGAAGAAGGAGATCGACGAGGACATCGGCGACGACCTCGACCTGCTGTGCCAGGCGGCCGAACTGGTCGTCTCCACCCAGTTCGGGTCCACCTCCATGCTCCAGCGCAAACTGCGCGTCGGCTTCGCCAAGGCGGGGCGCCTGATGGACCTCATGGAGTCCCGCGGCATCGTGGGTCCGAGTGAGGGCTCCAAGGCGCGTGACGTTCTTGTGAAGGCTGATGAGCTGGATGGAGTGCTCGCCGTGATTCGCGGGGAAACTGAAGCGTAAGGAAACGGGACAGGCCGGCCGCTCCATGGGTGAGTTCGCGGCAGATGGGTACATGATCGTGACTCACCCGTAAGGGATCGGTGGGCAACCGTTTCCCTTCGGCGTACGTCAAGTTGAGGGAGGGGACACGTACATGTCCCAGCATCAGGACGACCGGCCATTCTGATGGCGTAAGAAGTCCTGCCGCCCGGTTGCCCCATCCTTTCCCACCCCCCCTAAACTGAACCTCCAGCACAGGTGGCTACACGCTCGAAAGGCGCCCCCGTGTCCATCGGCAATACCCCCGACGGCAACTCCCCCGAAGACGAGCGTCCGTTCGAAGACGACCGCGCGGCAGAGCAGCCTTCGATCGGCCGTGCCCTGCGGCAGGCCCGCATCACGGCCGGGCTGACCGTCGATGACGTCAGCAACGCCACCCGAGTCCGCATCGCCATCGTGCACTCGATCGAGCAGGACGACTTCGCTCCCTGTGGGGGCGACGTCTACGCGCGCGGTCACATCCGGACCCTGGCACGCGCCGTACATATCGATCCCGCCCCGCTGCTCGCGCGCTATGACGCCGACCATGGCGGGCGTCCCGCGCCGACGCCGGCCGCCCCGCTCTTCGAGGCGGAACGTATCCGTCCCGAGCGGCGCGGGCCGAACTGGACCGCCGCCATGGTCGCCGCGATCGTCGCGGTGATCGGTTTCGTCGGCTTCACCATGGTCAAGGGCGACGGCGACGACTCGAAGACGCAGGTCGCCGAGGGGTCCACTCCGACCACCAGCAAGCCGGTGACCAAGCCGACCGTGACCAAGCCCGCCGACCCGAAGCCGGAGCCGTCCGACAGCGCCATCGCGGCCGCGCCGCAGGACAAGGTGACCGTCCAGGTGAGCGCCCCCGACGGGCGTAGCTGGATCTCCGCCAAGGACCACAACGGGCGGCTGCTCTTCGACGGCCTCCTGGAGCGAGGCCAGTCAAAGACCTTCCAGGACCAGGAGAAGATCGATCTGGTCCTGGGTGACGCGGGCGCCATCCAGCTGCACGTGAACGGCAAGGAAATCGCAGACGAGTTCCAGCCCGGTCAGGTCGAGCGCCTCACCTACACGAAGGGTGACCCCGAAGTCGGATAATCGACTCAGGGGAGTACCCAAAGGGACAGGCAGTCACGGGGTTGGCCAAGATCGGCCAACCCCGTCGACGTGGGCTGTCAGCGGGACGAAGTAGTCTTGAGCCCATGCCTGAACGCCGTACCGTCGCACTCGTCACCCTTGGCTGCGCCCGTAACGAGGTGGACTCGGAGGAGCTCGCAGGCCGCTTGGAGGCGGACGGCTGGCAACTCGTGGAGGACGCCGAGGATGCGGACGTAGCCGTCGTCAACACCTGTGGCTTTGTCGAGGCCGCCAAGAAGGACTCCGTCGACGCCCTCCTGGAAGCCAATGACCTCAAGGGTCACGGGAGAACCCAGGCCGTCGTGGCCGTGGGCTGCATGGCCGAGCGGTACGGCAAGGAGCTCGCCGAGGCGCTGCCCGAGGCCGACGGCGTACTCGGCTTCGACGACTACGCCGACATCTCCGACCGCCTCCAGACCATCCTGAACGGCGGCATCCACGCCGCGCACACCCCCCGCGACCGCCGCAAGCTGCTGCCGATCAGCCCGGCCGAGCGGCAGGCTGTTTCCGACGTCGCTCTTCCTGGCCACGGCGCTCCCTCCGACCTTCCGGAAGGTGTCGCTCCGGAGTCCGGCCCCCGCGCGCCCCTGCGCCGCCGCCTCGACGGCTCGCCCGTCGCCTCGGTGAAGCTCGCCTCCGGCTGTGACCGGCGTTGCTCCTTCTGCGCCATCCCGTCCTTCCGTGGCTCGTTCATCTCGCGCCGCCCGAGCGACGTGCTCAACGAGACCCGCTGGCTCGCCGAGCAGGGCGTCAAGGAGGTCATGCTGGTCTCCGAGAACAACACCTCGTACGGCAAGGACCTCGGCGACATCCGCCTCCTGGAGACGCTGCTGCCCGAGCTCGCGGAGATCGAGGGCGTCGAGCGCGTGCGGGTCAGTTACCTGCAGCCCGCCGAGATGCGCCCCGGACTCATCGACGTCCTCACCTCGACCCCGAACATCGCGCCCTACTTCGACCTCTCCTTCCAGCACTCCGCGCCCGACGTGCTCCGCGCGATGCGGCGCTTCGGGGACACCGACCGCTTCCTGGAACTGCTCGACACGATCCGCTCCAAGGCTCCGCAGGCCGGTGTGCGGTCCAACTTCATCGTCGGGTTCCCGGGCGAGACCGAGGCCGATCTCGCCGAGCTGGAGCGGTTCCTCACGGGTGCGCGGCTCGACGCGATCGGTGTCTTCGGGTACTCCGACGAGGACGGCACGGAGGCGGCGACGTACGAGCACAAGCTCGACGAGGACGTCGTCGCGGAGCGGCTCGCGCGGGTCTCCCGGCTGGCCGAGGAGCTTGTCTCGCAGCGGGCCGAGGAGCGTGTCGGTGAGACGGTGCACGTCCTGGTCGAGTCGGTCGACTCCGCGGAGGGCGCCTTCGGGCGTGCCGAGCACCAGGCGCCCGAGACGGACGGCCAGGTGCTCTTCACGAGCGGCGAAGGTCTGACCGTCGGCCGTATCGTCGAGGCCAAGGTGGTCGGTACGGAAGGTGTCGACCTGGTGGCCGAGCCGCTTCTGGGCTCGCTCCCATGTACTGAGGAGGCGGGCAGATGACCGGAGCCCCGGCATCCGCGGCGGGCGGCTCCCCCAGCGCGAAAGGCGCGGCGGGCGCTCCCGGCGCTCCGGGGGGCGCGAAGCCGGTGCGGGCCGGGAAGCTGGGCGCTGCGGCCGTCAATCAGGCCAGCCTCTGGAACATCGCCAACATCCTGACCATGATCCGGCTCGTTCTCGTGCCGGGCTTCGTCGCCCTGATGCTGGCCGACGGCGGGTACGACCCCGCCATGCGGGCGTGGGCCTGGGCGGCCTTCGCCGTCGCCATGATCACCGATATCTTCGACGGTCATCTGGCGCGCACGTACAACCTCGTCACCGACTTCGGGAAGATCGCCGACCCCATCGCCGACAAGGCGATCATGGGCGCGGCACTGATCTGTCTGTCCTATCTCGGCGATCTGCCCTGGTGGGTGACAGGGGTGATCCTCGGGCGTGAGCTCGGGATCACCCTGCTGCGTTTCGTGGTGATCCGTTTCGGGGTCATCCCGGCGAGCCGCGGCGGAAAGCTGAAGACGCTGGTCCAGGGCACAGCGGTCGGGATGTACGTCCTGGCGCTGACGGGGCCGCTGGCCTCCCTGAGGTTCTGGGTGATGGCTGTGGCGGTCGTCCTGACCGTGGTCACGGGGCTCGACTATGTGAGACAGGCCATTGTGCTGCGCAGGAGCGGGCTCGCCGCGCGCCTGGCGGCCGCCGAGGAGGCGGAGTGGTGAACTCCCTGGCCACTGAGGTGCTGCGACTACTCACAGTGAGGGGCGAAACGCTCGCTGTGGCCGAGTCCCTCACCGGCGGCCTGGTGGCGACGGAGATCACAGCGGTGCCTGGGGCGTCCAAGGCCTTCCGGGGCTCCGTGACCGCTTACGCCACCGAGCTCAAGCATGAACTGCTCGGCGTCGACGCCACTCTGCTGGCCGAGCGCGGGGCGGTGGATCCGCAGGTCGCGGCCCAGATGGCGGCCGGCGTGCGCAAAGCTCTCGGTGCGGACTGGGGGATCGCCACGACCGGTGTCGCCGGGCCCGATCCGCAGGATGGACAGCCCGTCGGCACGGTTTTCGTGGCCGTCGAAGGGCCGTCGGACGCGTCTTCCGATGCCGCCGGTGGCGGGAAAGTCGTACCACTGCGGTTGAACGGCGGCCGTGCGGACATCCGTATGGAGAGTGCACAGAGCGTACTCGCACTGCTCCTGAAGGAGCTTGCGGGCGAACAGACCGGGAATGAGCGGACACAGGATACGGAACAGAACGGGGGGTTTTGATGTTTGCAGCCCTGAGTGAACACGACATCGCTCCCCGCACGGCCGCGGCGCAAGGCGGTACGGTGGGGCGTGAAGGATGCGGCTACGCGGTCCGAGGAGGGAGCCACCGATGATTCTGCTCCGTCGCCTGTTGGGTGACGTGCTGCGTCGGCAGCGCCAGGGCCAGGGCCGTACTCTGCGCGAAGTCTCCTCGTCCGCCCGAGTCTCACTCGGCTATCTCTCCGAGGTTGAGCGGGGGCAGAAGGAGGCATCCTCCGAGCTGCTCTCCGCGATCTGCGACGCGTTGGACGTACGGATGTCCGAGCTCATGCGGGAAGTGAGCGATGAGCTCGCCCTCGCCGAGCTGGCACGATCGGCTGCCGCCACCGAACCGGTGCCCGCACCGGTACGTCGCCCGATGCTCAATTCCGTATCGGTGACCGGTGTGCCACCGGAACGGGTCACGATCAAGGCGCCTGCGGAGGCGGTCGACGTCGTCGCCGCCTGACTGACGCTCACGATGTGGCGCTCATGAACTGAGAATGCGTGCAGGAAGCCCCGGTCGGGGCCTTCAGGGAGACCTGAGGGGCTGACCGGGGCTTTTGCTTGCCACCGTTTTCCCCAGGTTCACTCTCGCCCGTCTTCGAGTGACCCAAATTGTGCGTATATGACATTGTTGGTGACGTCGCGAAAATCGGAGGATTCTGATGTACGTCGTCAAGAGCTCGTTGCCCGACGCGGACCTGAAGACCGTGGCCGAGGCGTTGCAGGGCGCGCTGGTCGACTTGGTCGACCTCTCCCTGGTGGCCAAGCAGATCCACTGGAACGTGGTCGGACCGCGCTTCCGCTCCGTCCATCTGCAGCTCGACGAGGTCGTGGACACCGCGCGGCTGCACTCCGACACCGTCGCGGAGCGCGCCTCGACGCTGGGCGTCTCACCTGACGGGCGGGCCGCGACCGTGGCCTCCAGCAGTGGCATCGCCTCGACGCCCGCCGGCTGGGTCAAGGACACGGACGCCGTGGGCGCGCTCGTGGATGCGCTGAGCGCGGTGATCACGCGGATGCGGGAGCGGGTGGCGGCGACCGGGGACCCCGATCCGGTGAGCCAGGACATCTTCATCGGGATCACGGCCGACCTGGAGAAGCACCACTGGATGTTCCAGGCGGAGAACGTCCAGGCCGAGAACCGGTGACCCGTCCGCAGCGGGGGCTCAAGGTGCGTCCATGTGCTGCCGGTGCGCCCTGTCGGGCGTGAGGGTGGTGTTCTAGCGTCCGGCTGGAGGTGGCGGCCATGGCAGGGCGAATAGTGCGCTGGGGGGTTGTTCTGGGGCTTGGCGGGCTGTGGTGGTGGAGTGTGCTCCGGCTCGCGCTGGTGCCTGACGCGGGGGCTTTGGAGGGGGCGGTCGCGGCCGGCGGATGGGGGCTGAGTCTGCTGCCGGTGCACTGCGTTCCGAAGGCGCGGGCGATGCGGCGGGCGCGGGCGCCGTCAGGGCGTCGCGGCGCTGTTGTGAGGGAGTGAGGCGGGGGCGGCGTGAGGGGACCTGTGTGACCCAGCGGGCGTGCCGCTCGGGCGTCGCGCCGTGGCTGGGTCAGGGGTCGCCGGGGGAGTGAAGGGGGTCGCTGAGCACTTGGAGCCGGCGGCTACCAAGGCATGGCGACGCCGCCGTTGGGGCGGAGGATCTGGCCCGTTGTGAACGCCGAGGCGTCGGAGGCCAGGTGCAGCACGGCGTGGGCGATGTCCTCCGGTTCGCCGACGCGGCCCAGCGGGGCCAGCCGGGCCATGAATGCCTCGGTATGCGCTTGTGCCTCCCCGTCGTGCCGGTCCGTCATCGGCGTACGGACCCAGCCGGGCGCCACCGCGTTGACGCGGATGCCGTGCGGGCCGATCTCGGTCGCCAGGGTCTTCGTCAACTGCACGACCGCCGCCTTCGACGCGCCGTAACAGAACAGGCCGGGGCCGCCCGTGTCGACTGCGCCCGAGGCCATCGTGATGATGCTGCCGCGGGTACCGGTCTCGATCATCGTGCGGGCCGCTTCCTGGCAGGCGTACAGCACGCCCTTGAAGTTGACGCTCAGTACGCGGTCGAGGTCCTCGTCCCTGGTCTCCAGTACCGGGCTGCTGTGCATGATCCCGGCGACCGCTGCCATGACGTCGAGGCGTTCGCAGGATGCGAGGGCCTGCCTGAGCTGGTCGCGGTCGGTCACGTCGAGCGGGTGGGTGTGGGCGGTGCCGCCCTGCCCTTTGATCAGAGTTGCTGTCTCGTGCAGGCCCTGCGCGTCGCGGTCGGCGCAGTGGACGGTGGCTCCCGCCTCGGCGAGCAGGACGGCGGATGCGCGGCCGATGCCGCTGGCGGCGCCGGTGACGAATGCGGTGCGTCCGGTGAGGTCGTACGCCTTGAGGGGCATGAAGGGACCGTACGAGGGTTTCTGACGGGTCGTCAATTGGCTGTACGTCGGGGACCTGTGCGGGTTTTGGCGGTGCCCGGTGGCGGTGTGGGGCCGGCTTGGCAGGTCGGGCACCAGTAGGTGGGGCGCTCGCGGGAGCCGTCGCCCTGGTCGGCCGAGCGGATCGGGGTGTGGCAGCGCAGGCAGGGGCGGGCTGTGCGGCCGTACACGTAGAGGTTCTGGTCGCGCCCCGTGGCGCTGTGTCCCTGAGTGCTACGGCCCGTCGTGTTGCGGGCCGGGCGGTCGCGGTTGGATTCGAGGAGCTTCTTGGCCAGGGCGGGCAGGTGAGCGGTGCGGTCGGTGGGGAGCGCGCCGATGGGGAGCCAGGGGGTGACGCCGAGGAGGAAGCACAGCTCGCTCTTGTAGACGTTGCCGATACCGGCGAGATTGCGCTGGTCGAGCAGGGCTTCGCCGAGAGGGCGGGCCGGGTCGCGCAGTAGGTTCCCCAGGGCCTTGTCCGGGTCCCAGTCCGGGCCCAGGAGGTCGGGGCCTAGGTGGCCCACGGCGCGGTCCTCGTCGGTGGTGCGGATCAGTTCCAGCACGGGGAGCCGGTAGCCGACGGCCGTACGGTCCACGGTGCCCAGGATGGCTCGGATCTGATGGGCGGGGCCGCCGCTCCAGCGCTGACCGTTCGCGTACACCTTCCACGAACCGTCCATCCGCAGATGCGAGTGCAGGGTCAGACCGCCCTCGATCCTGGTGAGAAGGTGCTTGCCACGCGGGGTCACGTCCAGGACGGTGCGGCCGGTGAGGTCGGCGGTGGCGTACCTCGGCACCCGCAGGTCGGAGCGGGTCAGCACTTTGCCGCCGAGGGCGGTGTGCAGTCGCCTCGCGGCTTGCCAGACAGTGTCTCCTTCGGGCATGGGTCCAGGGTGGCATGTCGGGGAGTGGGGGACTTGGGTGTGCCTCGGGGGTGCCCGGGGAGGTTCTGGGGCGGTTCCGGGGCGGTCGGGTCCTTTCGGACCGAGGTGTCGGATGGCTCCGGGTTGGCGGGGGTTGCTCGGGGGTGGCCGGGTCTCTTGGAGGGCGCTGAGGCCTGTCCGGCGGATCAGGTCGGAGGAAATCGGCGGCACCTTTGACGCAGATCGGCGTGCCGAGCCCCGCGTCTCCGGGATGGTCCGCCAGACAGTCCTAGGCGCGGAGGCGCAGTCCGCGGGGGGTTGCGATGAAGCCTGCTCCTTCCAGGAGTGTGCCGAAGGGGGAGGTCAGGGCGGAGGTGCCGTTGACGCGTTCCACCGTGATCGTGCCGAGGGAGCCGGCGCGGGCCGCTGTCGCGAGGGATTCGGCGGCGGCGAGCAGGCGGGCGTCCTGCGTGATGGTGCCGTCCGGGTCGGAGGGCCAGGCCAGCAGGGTCTTGCCGCCACGCTCCATGTACAGCGTCAGCTCGCCGTCGACGAGCACGACCAGCGAGCCTGCCTTCCGGCCGGGCTTGTGTCCTGCGCCGGTCGGGGGCTCGGGCCAGGGGAGGGCCGCGCCATAGGCGTTGGCGGGGTCGGCGGCGGCAAGGACGACGGCTTGGGAGGTTGCGCGGCTGCGGGAGCGGGGGCGGCTGTTCGGGGGGCCGGCGATGTCGGGGAATCCAGGGCCCTCGGAGGAGGTGGCGCGGGTTGAGAAGGCGGAGTTGGCCGAGTCGGCCGAGAAACTGTGGTCGTCGGTGAGGCCGGAGGCGGGTGGGAAGTCGGGAGAGTTCGCGGGGTCGAAGTCCCCCGGGTCGTGGAGGTTGGCACGGTCGCCCGGATGGCTGGGGGCGTTGAAGAAGCTGAGGGGGTCAGTTGGGTCGGGGCTGCTGGGGACGCCGGAGTCATGATCGTCGTCGCCCGGGAAGCCGGGGGTGCGCGGGGTGTCTCGGTGACCGGAGGGGGCGCTGTGGGGTGGGGAACTGGCGTCGCCTGGGAAATCCGGGGTGGTCGAGGACGCGTGGCGGCCGGGAAAGTCTGAGGTGCCTGTGGAGCCGCGGACGACTGGGGAAGTCGAGGTACTCGCGGAGCCGCCGTCGGCCGGGAAGCTCGAGGTACTCGCGGAGTAGGGGTCGCCCGGGAAGGCGTGCTGGTCGGCGTGCTGGTCAGGGAATTCGTTCGGGAGGTCCGGCTCGGACAGGGCTTCGCCCCGGTCCCGGGCGTTCGCCGCCGCGCGCAGGCGGTCCACCGCGCCGTCCATCGCGAACTGGGCCGCGCCGAGTCCTTCGACCACGTATCCACGGCGTGCCTGGCCGCTGTCCTCGAAGGCGGACAGGATGCGGTAGATCGCGGAGAAGCCGCCCTCGACGCCCTCGGCGGCGACAGCGCCCCGGGTCACCACGCCGTGTCGGTCGAGCAGTGTGCGGGCCAGGGCGTGGGCGCGCACCGTGAGGTCGGGCTCACGGTCGGGGAGCAGGGACCAGCGGCCCGCCACGGTCGGCGGGCCGGTACGGGACTGGGGACGTGCGGCGCCGGTCACGGAGCCGTAGCGCCCGCGTGGGGTCGCGCGCTTGGCGCGGTGGGCCGTGGACCCGGCAGTGCGGCCCGAGCCCAGAAGGGAGCGCATCGGGGCGAGCGTGTCGTTCGTGAGCCGTCCCGACCAGGCCAGGTCCCAGACGGCGTCGGCCAGTTGGGGGTCGGTGACGTCCGGGTGCGTGGTCGCGCGGACCTGGTCGGTGATCTGACGGAAGAAGAGGCCGTAACCCCCGGAGAGGGCGTCCAGGATGGATTGGTGGAGCGCGGTCAGCTCCAAGGGGTGCGGGGAGGGCAGCAGCAGCGGGGCCGCGTCCGCCAGGTACAGCGAGACCCAGCCGTCCTTGCCCGGCAGTGACCCGGCCCCGGCCCAGATCACCTCTCCGGCGGCCGTGAGCTCATCAAGGTGTGCAGGGGCGTAACCGGTGACTCGCGACGGCAGGACGAGCTTCTCCAGCGCGGACGCGGGAACGGACGCGCCCTGCAACTGCTCGATGGCGCGCACCAGTCCGTCGATGCCGCGCAGCCCATGCCCGCTGCCGATGTGCTGCCACTGCGGCAGGAACTGCGCGAGCGCCGCGGGCGGCACCGGCTCCAGCTCGTGACGCAGCGCCGCGAGCGAACGGCGCCGCAGCCTGCGCAGGACCGCCGCGTCGCACCACTCCTGACCGATACCCGCCGGATGGAACTCCCCCTGCACGACGCGTCCGGCCGCGGCGAGTCGATGCAGGGCGCCGTCCGTGACGGCCGTGCCGAGCCCGAAGCGGGCGGCGGCCGTCGTCGACGTGAACGGGCCGTGGGTGCGCGCGTACCGTGCGAGGAGGTCGCCGAGCGGATCCTTGACCGGCTCGGTGAAGGCTTCCGGGACACCGACGGGCAACGCCGTGCCGAGTGCGTCACGCAGCCGGCCCGCGTCCTCGATCGCGGCCCAGTGGGCGGCTCCGGCGACCCGGACCCGGATGGCGCGGCGCGAGGCGGCCAACTCCTGGGCCCACTGCGGTTCGGCGCCGCGCTCGGCCAGTTCGGCGTCAGTGAGCGGGCCGAGCAGGCGCAGTCGGTCCGCGACGCCTTCGATGTCCTTGACGCGGCGGTCCTCGGTGAGCCACTGGAGCTCCCGCTCGAGCTCGGTCAGAACATCGGCGTCGAGCAGCTCGCGCAGCTCGGCCTGTCCGAGGAGCTCTGCGAGGAGCCGTGAGTCCAGGGACAGGGCGGCGGCGCGCCGCTCGGCGAGCGGTGAGTCGCCCTCGTACAGGAACTGCGCGACGTAACCGAAGAGCAGTGAGCGGGCGAACGGCGAAGGCTCCGGTGTGGTGACCTCGACCAGGCGCACCTTGCGGGACTCGATGTCGCCCATCAGCTCTGTGAGGCCAGGGACGTCGAAGACGTCCTGGAGGCATTCGCGAACGGCTTCCAGGACGATCGGGAACGAGCCGTACTCGCTGGCCACCTCAAGGAGTTGGGCGGCGCGCTGCCGTTGCTGCCACAGCGGGGTGCGCTTTCCAGGACTGCGGCGCGGCAGCAAGAGGGCCCGGGCGGCGCACTCGCGGAACCGGGACGCGAACAGCGCCGAGCCGCCCACCTGGTCGGTGACGATCTGGTTGACGTCGCCCTTGTCGAAGGCGACGTCCGCGGCGCCGACGGGGGCTTGGTCGGCGTCGTACTCCAGGCCGGCCTTCGTCGGCGCCTGGTCGAGGAGGTCCAGGCTCATCAGGTCGGCGTCGGGCAGTCGCAGCACGATGCCGTCGTCCGCGTGCATGACCTGGGCGTCCATGCCGTAGCGCTCGGAGAGTTTGGCGCCGAGCGCGAGGGCCCAGGGGGCGTGAACCTGGGCGCCGAAGGGGGAGTGCACGACGACCCGCCAGTCGCCCAGCTCGTCGCGGAACCGTTCGACGACGATGGTGCGGTCGTCCGGGATGTGACCGCACGCCTCGCGCTGTTCGGCGAGGTACGAGAGCACGTTGTCAGCGGCCCAGGCGTCCAGTCCCGCGGCGAGCAGCCGGGGCCGGGCCTTTTCCTTGGGGAGGGAGCCCACCTCGCGGAGGAACGCGCCGACCGCGCGGCCCAGTTCGAGTGGGCGGCCGAGCTGGTCGCCCTTCCAGAACGGCAGCCTGCCGGGGACGCCTGGTGCGGGGGAGACCAGTACGCGGTCGCGGGTGATGTCCTCGATGCGCCAGGAGCTGGTGCCGAGTGTGAAGACGTCGCCGACACGGGACTCGTAGACCATCTCCTCGTCGAGCTCGCCGACCCGGCCGCCCCCCTTCTTGGGGTCGGCTCCCGCGAGGAAGACTCCGAAGAGCCCGCGGTCGGGGATCGTACCCCCGGAGGTGACGGCGAGGCGCTGCGCACCGGGGCGGCCGGTAACCGTACCGGCGACGCGGTCCCACACCACTCGGGGCCGCAACTCCGCGAAGGCGTCGGACGGATAGCGGCCCGCGAGCATGTCGAGCACGGCCGTGAACGCCGACTCCGGGAGCGAGGCGAAGGGTGCCGCACGGCGGACCGTGGTGAGCAGGTCGTCGACCTGCCAGGTGTCGAGGGCGGTCATCGCGACGAGCTGCTGAGCGAGCACGTCCAGGGGGTTGGCCGGGACTCGGAGGGATTCGATGGAGCCGGTGCGCATCCGCTCGGTGACCACGGCGGCCTGCACGAGGTCGCCTCGGTACTTGGGGAAGACGACGCCCGTGGAGACCGCGCCCACCTGGTGGCCCGCCCGGCCCACGCGCTGGAGCCCGGAGGCCACGGACGGCGGCGACTCGACCTGGATGACGAGATCCACCGCGCCCATGTCGATGCCGAGTTCGAGGCTGGAGGTGGCGACCACGGCGGGCAGGCGGCCCGCCTTCAGGTCCTCCTCGACGAGGGCACGCTGCTCCTTGGAGACCGAGCCGTGGTGGGCGCGGGCGAGGATCGGTGGGGCGCCCTGCGCCGCGCCCGAGCCGCCCATCAG
Source organism: Streptomyces sp. NPDC093544 (assembly GCF_040683495.1). Classification (NCBI taxonomy): domain Bacteria; kingdom Bacillati; phylum Actinomycetota; class Actinomycetes; order Kitasatosporales; family Streptomycetaceae; genus Streptomyces; species Streptomyces sp. NPDC093544. The sequence continues at coordinate 25,320 of NZ_JBFBEA010000037.1, forward strand.
CTGGGCCGGGGCGTGGGCCTCTTCGAGAGGCTCGCCTGTCGCCCTCTCGTACGCGATCTCGTTGAGCCGGTTGCAGAGTCGCTCCGCCAGGCGGCGGGAGTTGGCGAACACGATGGTGGACCGGTGGGACTGGACGAGGTCGGCGATCCGCTCCTCGACGTGCGGCCAGATGGAGGGTTTCTCCGCGCCTTCGTTGGCATCGGCGACCGGGGAGCCGCCCAACTCGCCCAAGTCCTCGACCGGGACGACTACGGAGAGGTCGAATTCCTTGCCCGACGGCGGCTGGACGATCGCCACCTTGCGCTGGGGCGAGAGGTAGCGCGCGACTTCGTCCACCGGACGCACGGTGGCGGAGAGGCCGATGCGGCGGGCCGGCTTGGGCAGCAGCTCGTCCAGGCGCTCCAGGGTGAGCGCGAGATGGGCGCCGCGCTTGGTGCCCGCCACCGCGTGGACCTCGTCCAGGATCACTGTCTCGATGCCCGTCAGCGCTTCGCGCGTGGCCGACGTCAGCATCAGGAACAGTGACTCGGGGGTGGTGATCAGGATGTCCGGCGGACGGGTGGCGAGGGCGCGGCGCTCGGCGGGCGGGGTGTCGCCGGAGCGGATGCCCACCTTCACCTCGGGCTCGGGCAGCCCGAGCCGCACCGACTCCTGGCGGATGCCGGTCAGCGGGCTGCGCAGGTTCCGCTCCACGTCCACCGCCAAGGCCTTGAGCGGCGAGACGTAAAGCACCCGGCAGCGCTTCTTGGGGTCGGCCGGCGGCGGGGTCGAGGCCAGCTGGTCGAGCGCGGCGAGGAACGCGGCCAGGGTCTTGCCGGAGCCCGTCGGGGCGACGACAAGGACGTCCGAGCCCGCACCGATGGCCGCCCACGCCCCGGCCTGGGCTGCGGTGGGCGCGGAGAACGCCCCCGTGAACCAGCCGCGGGTCGCGAGGGAGAAGCCGTCGAGGGCTCGGTGTGTGGAGCTGACCATGCGTCCATCCTGCACCCGGCCACTGACAATTGCCCTGACCTGCGGAAATGTGATGACGGAGGGCTATGCCGGGCGTGGAAGGCCGTATGGCGGCTGGCGGGAGGCGGGAGGCGGGAGGCGGGAGGCGGGAGGCGGGAGGCGGCAGGCTGCGGGCCGCCGTGGTGCCGGTCGGCTGGGCCGTCTAAGCCGGCGGGAACCGGCCTCGCACGGGCGCTGAGCGCGACCTCGGTCGGTGGGCCGTGGGCTGCCTGCCCGGCCTACGGCATGGGGCCATCGGCACCGCTGGCGCAGAATGGGGGCATGGCGGGTTCGGCGGAGAAGGCGCGGCACTGGCAGTACGCGGAACTGCCGGGTGTCGACCTGTTGCGGGCCCGATACGTCGAGAAGATCTTCGTGCGGCACACCCACGAGAACTTCGTCATCGCCGCCATCTCCGACGGGGTGGAGGTCTTCCACCACGGCGGCACCGATCAGTACGCGGGCCCGGGCACCCTGGCGCTGGTCAACCCCGACACTCCGCACACCGGCCGTGCGGGCGTCCCCGAAGGCTGGCGGTACGGGGCGGTGTACCCGTCGCCGGAGCTGGTGGCCGAGATCGCCGCCGAGACCACCACGATCCGGGGCACCCCAGGATTCACCAGCCCGGTGCTCGACGACCCGTACGCCGTGCGTCTCGTCCACCAGGTGCTCAGGGCCGCGGAGGAGGGCAACGCGCTCGCCGCCGACACCCTGCTGCGGGTCGCCGTGACCCGGTTGCTGCGCCTGAACGGGGACACGCTGCCGCAGCGTCCCGTGCACACCGCCGGCGCCCGGATCGCGGCACGCGCGCGTACCGTGCTGGAGGAGCGGATGGCCGAGCCCCCGCCTCTGGAGCGGCTCGCCGCCGACCTCGGCACCAGTCCGTTCGCGCTGCTGCGCGCGTTCCGCGACGCCTACGGCATGCCGCCCCACACCTGGCTGACCGATGCCCGCGTACGCCGGGCCCGCCACCTCCTGGACACCGGTTCCGCGCCCGCCGAGGCAGCCGTGGCCGTCGGCTTCACCGACCAGCCGCACCTCAACCGCCACTTCACCCGGATCGTGGGCGTGCCCCCGGGCGCTTACCAGCGTGAGCGCAAGAACGTACAAGACGGCGACGGGATGCTGCTCCTACCGTCCGGGGTGTGGCAGAACAGACAGCTCTCGCAGGCACACACAAAGAAGACGGTGGAAAACCCGACGCAGCCGTCGTCCGAGACGCCCTGGGAGTCGGGGTCGCCGTCGGACTGTCCGGTTTCGCCTTCGGGGTGACCTCGGCGGGCAGCGGGCTCACTCTGCTGCAGACCTGCGCGCTCAGCCTGCTGGTGTTCACCGGCGCCTCACAGTTCGCGCTCGTGGGCGCGCTCGCGGCCGGCGGGAACCCGCTCACGGCGGCCGCGGGCGCCTTCTTCCTCGGGGTGCGCAACGCGTTCTACGGACTGCGTCTGTCACAACTGCTGGCCCTCCCGCGCGCGGTGCGCCCGTTCGCCGCACAGTGGGTCATCGACGAGACCACGGCGGTCGCTCTCGCCCAGCCCACCCGTCGTAGCGTCCGCATCGGCTTCACCGTCACGGGGCTCACCCTCTACGTGCTGTGGAATCTCACCACGCTGCTCGGCGCTGTCGGCGCCGAGGCCATCGGAGACACCGATGCCTGGGGACTGGACGCCGCAGGGCCCGCCGTCTTCCTCGCACTGCTCGCACCGATGCTGAAGACCACCACGGAGCGTGTGGTCGCGGGTGCCGCGGTCCTTCTGGGCCTCGGTCTGCTGCCCGTGCTGCCCGCCGGAGTCCCCGTCCTGGTGGCCGCGCTCGCGGCTCCCGTCGCCCTCTACGTAGAGGGCCGCCGCAGTGCGAGGACCGCCAACGAAGCACCAGGGGAGGACCGATGAACATCTGGATCGCGATCGGCGCGACCGCTGTCGGCTGCTATGCCGTCAAGCTCATCGGGCTGCTGGTCCCCGTCGGCGTACTGGAGCGGCCGCTCGTCCAGCGACTCGCCGCGCTGCTGCCCGTTGCCCTCCTCGCCGCCCTCACGGCTCAGCAGACCTTCGCCGACGGGCACGTCCTGGTGGTGGACGCGAAAGCCGCGGGGCTTGCCGCGGCCGCCGTCGCACTGATCCTGCGTGCCCCCTTCCTGCTCGTGGTAGCCGCGGCCGTGCTGGTGACGGCGGGGGTGCGGGCGATGACGGGGTGACGGGGTGACGGGCGGCGTATCAGGTTTCGCGGTGGAGAGGAGTGCAGCAGACCGGCATCGACCTGTCGTCGCCCTGAGTGGCAGCCCTGGTGATCGCGGCGCTGCTCCTCAGGGACAGCCACGACACACGGGCCGGCGGCCGGCCCGTACGCCCGCGGCGTCGCGGCACCCGAACGGTCAGCCGATGGAGCGTCCGTACGCCCGTAGGGTGCGCAGCGCCTCGATCGTCACGATGGGGCGGCACTCCAGGGCGGTGCCCGGTGCCCACTGGCGCCAGCGGATCGGCCAGCCGCCGTCCTCCTGCTGATCGTTCGCCAGGTGGTCGAGTGAGCGCGTCATCTCCTCGTCGGTGAACCACGCGCGCGCGAGTGAGCCCGGGCTCTTCGCGTAGTCGTGGGGGAAATGGTGCTCACCGGGCGCGTAGTCGGGTGCGACCGGGAACGCCTCCAGGCGCTCCGGGTCCAGCGCCGCGAGCCGGTGTTCGCGCACCAGGCGGCCCAGCCGGTCGGCGGCCGCCTCCGCGCGCGGGCGGTCGGGCGCGGAGTCCAGGAAGGTCACGGCGGCCTCGATCTCGTACGGATGGGACTTCTCCAGGGAGTCGATCGCCTGCCAGCAGAAGTCCGTCGCCCGGAACAGCCAGGCGTGCCACACCTCGTTGCGGTGCAGTAGGCCCACCACGGGCCCGGTGGCGAGGAGTTCGCTCGGCGGGTTGTCGACGACCGGCACGAAGGGAGCCGTCGGATAGCCGCGCTGGCTGGGATGGATCGCCGGCAGCGCGCCGTCCGGCGTCGAGACGGCGGTCAGGTAGCGGCACACACGCTCCACGCGCTGTCCTGCGCAGCGCCCGATCGAGTCGAGTACGCGCAGCGCGTGCCCGGTGTGCAGCGGCTGGCTGACAGGGCCGCGTAGATCGGGCTCCAGCGCGTGACCGTAGCCGTCGTCGTCATTGCGGTAGGCGGCCAGCGCGGTTTCCACCGCGTCGGCGCCGCCGACATCGTTGTTCAGGAAGTGGTATTCGAAGCGGCGCTGCTCCAGCACGCGCGCGGTGAGCCAGACGAAGTGCTCGGCGCGCGCGAGCGGGGAGTGCGCCGGGGGCGTCGGGGGGAGTGGGGATGCTCCTGATTCGGCCATGGGTCCGACCGTAGGACGGAAAGCGGTCTCGACAAGGGGTCCCGGCTCGGGCCCACCCTCAGGAGCGGGATACTGGAGTCATGCGGTTGACGGTCTTCTGGCAGCGGATGGCGGATCACTTCGGTGCGGGGTACGCCGAGACCTTTGCGCGCGACCATGTGATGACGGAGCTCGGCGGGCGGACCGTTCACGAGGCGTTGAACGCGGGCTGGGAGGCCAAGGACGTGTGGCGCGTGGTGTGTGCGACTGTGGACGTTCCGCACGAAAACCGCTGACGGGGCACGAAGATCCGGGGGCGGCACTCGATTGTCGGTGGCGTGGGCGAGACTTGCTCCGTGTCCCCGACAGACGAGACCGCTCAGGTCGCCCAGCAGGCATCACCGTTCGGCACGACGCCGCCCGCCGGCCCCCCGGCCGGGGACGCCGCCGCGCAGGGCGGACGCATGCCGCGCTGGCTGCCGCGCGCCATGGTGTTGGCCCTCGCGCTCGTCGCCGTATTCCAGTTGGGCAGTTGGGCGTTCCACGAGCTCACCGGCCTGCTGATCAACATTCTCATCGCGTTCTTCCTGGCGCTCGCCATCGAGCCCGCGGTGAGTCGGATGGCCTCGCGGGGCATGCGCAGGGGGCTGGCCACGTTCCTGGTCTTCCTCGGCCTGTTGATCTTCGCCGCCGGATTCGTCACGCTGCTCGGCTCCATGCTCGCGGGCCAGATCATCAAGATCGTCGAGGACTTCCCGGACTACCTCGACTCCGTCATCAACTGGGTCAACGCGCACTTCAACACCGATCTGAAGCGGGTCGACGTCCAGGAGGGCCTGCTCCGCTCCGACTGGTTGCGCAACTACGTCCAGAACAGCGCCACCGGTGTCCTCGACGTCTCCGCCCAGGTGCTCGGAGGCCTCTTCCAACTGCTGACGATCACGCTGTTCTCGTTCTACTTCGCCGCGGACGGACCGAGGCTGCGCCGCGCGCTGTGCTCGGTACTGCCGCCCGCCCGGCAGGCCGAGGTGCTGCGCGCGTGGGAGATCGCCGTGAACAAGACGGGCGGTTATCTGTACTCGCGCGGCCTGATGGCGCTCATCTCCGGGGTCGCGCACTACATCCTGCTGGAAGCCCTGAGCGTGCCCTACGCACCCGTGCTCGCCGTCTGGGTGGGCCTGGTCTCGCAGTTCATCCCCACCATCGGTACCTATCTCGCGGGTGCCCTGGCGATGCTGATCGCCTTCACGGTCGACCCCTGGTACGCGCTGTGGGTGCTGATCTTCGTCGTGATCTACCAGCAGTTCGAGAATTACGTACTGCAGCCCAAGCTCACCGCGAAGACCGTCGACATCCACCCCGCGGTCGCCTTCGGGTCGGTCGTCGCGGGCTCCGCGCTCCTCGGAGCGGTCGGCGCGCTGATCGCCATCCCCGCCGTCGCCACACTGCAGGCGTTCCTGGGCGCCTATGTGAAGCGGTACGACGTCACGGACGATCCCCGGGTGCACGGTCACCGGGAACCGGGCTCGAGCCCCCTCTTCGCGCGCGTGCGGCGGTTGTTCAGCAGGTGAGGACAGCCCGGCCCCGGGCTCCTGCGGCGGCGCCGCGGTCGAGGTGCGAGGCCAGGGGTTCAGCCGGTGTCGGAGCGCGAACGTACTCTCGGTGATGCCGCGTGGTGCGCTTGACACCAAAATCGAACATCCATTCTCATGGAGTCTCCGGCCGAGTTCTCGACGGGGATTTCGGCAGGGTTTTCATCGAGATGTGCCCGAGTTATCCACAGGCCGGACGGGCGTCGGGGCGCATTGTCAGTGGCAGGCGTTAGCGTCTTTGACGTGAAGCGATCGACTCAAGTAAATCGGGTGGAACCCATGGTAGGAACCGACCGCGAGAAGGCGTTGGACGCCGCACTCGCACAGATTGAACGGCAATTCGGCAAGGGCGCGGTGATGCGCCTGGGCGAACGGCCGAATGAGCCCATCGAGGTCATCCCCACCGGGTCGACCGCCCTCGACGTCGCCCTCGGCGTCGGCGGACTGCCGCGCGGCCGAGTGGTGGAGGTGTACGGCCCGGAGTCCTCCGGTAAGACAACGCTGACTCTGCACGCGGTGGCGAACGCGCAGAAGGCAGGCGGCCAGGTGGCCTTCGTGGACGCCGAGCACGCCCTCGACCCCGAGTACGCGAAGAAGCTCGGCGTCGACATCGACAACCTGATCCTGTCGCAGCCGGACAACGGCGAGCAGGCTCTGGAAATCGTGGACATGCTGATCCGCTCCGGCGCGCTCGACCTGATCGTCATCGACTCCGTCGCCGCCCTGGTGCCGCGCGCGGAGATCGAGGGCGAGATGGGCGACTCGCACGTGGGTCTGCAGGCCCGTCTGATGAGCCAGGCTCTCCGCAAGATCACCGGTGCGCTGAGCCAGTCCGGGACCACCGCGATCTTCATCAACCAGCTCCGCGAGAAGATCGGCGTGATGTTCGGCTCCCCGGAGACCACGACCGGTGGCCGGGCGCTGAAGTTCTACGCCTCGGTGCGGCTCGACATCCGGCGCATCGAGACGCTGAAGGACGGCACCGACGCGGTCGGCAACCGCACCCGCGTCAAGGTCGTCAAGAACAAGGTCGCGCCGCCCTTCAAGCAGGCCGAGTTCGACATCCTCTACGGGCAGGGCATCAGCCGTGAAGGCGGCCTGATCGACATGGGCGTGGAGAACGGCTTCGTCCGCAAGGCCGGCGCCTGGTACACGTACGAGGGCGACCAGCTCGGCCAGGGCAAGGAGAACGCGCGCAACTTCCTCAAGGACAACCCCGATCTCGCCAACGAGATCGAGAAGAAGATCCTTGAGAAGCTGGGCGTCGGTGTGAAGCCGGAGAAGCCCACCGCCGAGCCGGGTGCGGACGCGGCGGTCTCGGTCGCTTCGGACGGGGCCGCGAAGACGGTGCCCGCTCCGGCGGCCAAGGCCTCCAAGCCCAAGACCGCGGCGGCCAAGAGCTAGCCCATGACGCGACGAACCGACTGGGCCGAGTACCCCTACCCTGCTGCCCCGCAGGGGCAAGGGCAGGGGTACGACGGGGGCGTGGGTGGCTCGGCCGGAGACGGCGACAGGGCGTACGGCGGTGACGGGGCGTACGAGGGTGGGACGTCTGGCGCCGGCGGGTTCTACGGCAGCGATCCGGACGGCGGGAAGGCGTCGCCGGAGAGCGGCTCACGGGGCGGCGAAGGCCTGCCTTGGAGCGACGGTTCGCCCAGCGACGGCTCGCGCCGGGGCGGTGGCCGACGCGGTGACGGCGGGACGCGTGGTGGACGAGGGCGTCGGAGGCGTGGCGGTTTCGGTGAGCCGTCCGGCGACCCACAGGACGGAGGCGCCCCTTCCTCGTCGAGGGCCGAGAAGGGGGAGCCCCCACGGGACCCGGTTGAGCAGGCGCGGGCGATCTGCCTGCGCCTGCTCACCGGGACCCCGCGCACGCGGAAACAGCTCGCGGACGCGCTGCACAAGCGCGAGATCCCCGACGACGTGGCGGAGAAGGTGCTGTCACGCTTCGAGGAGGTCGGCCTGATCAACGACAGCGCCTTCGCCGACGCCTGGGTGGAGTCCCGGCATCACGGCCGGGGCCTGGCCAGACGGGCGCTCGTGCAGGAGCTGCGGACCAAGGGCGTGGACTCGACGCTGATCGACGAGGCGGTCGGGCAGCTCGACTCGGAGCAGGAGGAGGCGACCGCGCGCGAACTGGTCGCCCGCAAGCTGCGCTCCACACGCGGCCTCGACCGGGACAAGCGCCTGCGGCGCCTCGCGGGCATGCTCGCCCGCAAGGGCTACCCACAGGGCATGGCCCTGCGAGTGGTGCGCCAGGCGCTGGAGGAAGAGGGCGAGGACACGGAAGGTCTTGGGGACGAAGGGTTCTGATCCGGCGGGGATCTGATCCGGCGGGGTTCTGGAGCCATGTCGGCTTCGGAGCCTCGGAGTTGCTGAGGTGACCGGAACGGCGCCGAGTAATCCGGTGCCGGGTGAACCGAACCGGTTGGCCCGGACCGGCTGGGCAGTTCGGTCCCGGTGACGCGGTGACGCGGTGACGCGGTGACGCGGTGACGCGGTGACGCGGTGACGCGGTGACGCGGTGACGCGGTGACGCGGTGACGCGGTGACGCGGTGAC
>NZ_JBFBEA010000037.1:33868-59577 GCF_040683495.1 Streptomyces sp. NPDC093544
CGCGGTGTCAGCGCCCCGTCCCCCATTGACTCGTGGCCCGCATTCGCACCGCCCGGCGCGTCGGCCCAGCTTCGGGCCCCGTACCACCGGCGAAACTCCGGTTTCGGGGCGCAGAGACGGCAGAGACGGCCATTGCTCGATCGTCGACCCTGAACACGGTGGACGCGCGGGAGACAGTGATCATCTTCTGGGTTCAGACGCTTGATCCGGCTGGCTCGATCACCTGCCCGAGCCCGAGCCCGAGCCCGAGCCCGAGCCCGACACCTGCCCAAGCCTCAGTCCGGCACTTGCCCGAGCCCGGAAGCGCACCTGCCCAAACTAAGGGTCGACGCAGGCCAAGCTCACGGTCGGCGTATGCACAAAGCCGACTTCGGTGCATGCTCGCGCCACGGAGGATTCCCCCAACTCCCGCACGCAGAGGTGGGGTTAACCCCAGGTCGAAGACGCCGGTCCACCGCACTGCACAGGCACCTGTGCACAGGCGACTGTGTACGTATGGCACAGCAACCCGGCGCGACAGACCCCCCGGAGGGGCGGACAGCCAAGGCGCCGCACACGTCCACTGAGCTCTCCGACCTCGCCACGCTCAAGGCCCTGTCGCAGCCACGTCGGCAGCGCATGCTCCAGCACCTCACCGTGCACGGCCCCGCCACTTCGGCGACGCTCGCACGGGCGCTCGGGTTGAACACCGGAGCCACCAGCTACCACCTGCGCGAACTCGCCCGGTACGGCTTCGTCGAGGAGCAGACCGAGGCGACCGGCCAGGGCCGGGAGCGCTGGTGGCGGGCTGTCCCCGGTGACCGACGCTTCCCGCCGCGCAGCCGCCAGAGCCCCGAGATGCGGCTCGCCATGGACGAGTTGAACCACCACGCGTACGCCGCCGACCTCGAACTATTCGAGCAGTTGCAGCTGCAGCCCCAGTCGGACGCGGGCGGCGATCCCTGGGCCGACGCCTTCCCGTACTCGCGCGGCAGCATCCGGCTGAATCTCCCCGAACTCCGCGCGTTCTTCGAGGAGTACATCGCCCTCCTCAACCGCTACAAGCGCCCCGAGGCCGAAACCCCGCACGACGCCAGAACCGTGCTCACCCGCTTCCTGGCCTTCCCGGCGCCGGAAGCCGCGCCCACGAGCCACCCCGAGCTCGACAACAGAAGAGAGAGCGACCCCTCATGATGCTGCGCTACGCCCTCAAGACCGTCCGAGCCCGCAAGGGCGGCTTCCTCGGTGCCTTCCTCGCCCTGATGTGCGCGGCCGCCCTCATCACCGCCTGCGGCACCCTCCTTGAAACGGGCCTGCGCGGCACGATCAGCACCGAGCGCTATGCCGCGACCCCCGTAGTGGTCTCCGCCGATCAGAACGTCCACCAGACCACCGTCAAGCAGAAGAAGGGCAAGACCAAGGTCAAACACAAGGCCAAGCCGATCGCCGAACGGGCCTGGCTCCCGGACGACCTCGCCGGACGGCTCAGCGGAGTCGCGGGCGTCGACCGTGTAGTCCCCGAACTGACCTTCCTCGCCCAGCCGTTGACACCCCCGGGGGCGGTCGAGGAGAGCCGGCCCGCCTACGGCCACGCCTGGGACTCCGCCGCGCTGACCCCGTACACGCTGACCACCGGCACCGCACCCGAGGCCGACGGCGATCTGGTGGTCGACAGTCAGCTCGCCGAACGCGCCCACCTCAAGCCCGGCGACCGGCTCACGGTCCAGTCCACGCAGTCTCCGCGCACCTACCGCGTCACCGGAATCGCCACGCCCGCCCAGGCTGTACGCCACCAGACCTCCCTCTTCTTCTCCACCGACGAGGCCCGGCGCCTGGCCGCTCACCCCGGGCAGGTCACCGCCTTCGGCGTGCTGCCCGCGAAGGGCACGGACACGACCACTCTCGAACAGGCCGTCAGCAAGGCGTTGAAAGGCACCACCGCGCAGGTCAGCGCGGGTGACGATCGTGGCCCGGTCGAGTTCCTGGACGCGGCCACCGCCCGCACGAGGCTGATCAGCATGGGCGGCGCGATGGGTGGCACCTCGCTGCTCGTGGCCATACTGGTGGTCGTCGGCACCTTCGCGCTCTCCGTGCAGCAGCGCCACCGCGAACTCGCTCTGCTGCGTGCCGTCGCCGCCACCCAAGGCCAGATCCGGAATCTCCTCGGGCGCGAGGCCCTGATCGTCGGCGCGGCTGCCGGTACGGCCGGTGCACTCGTCGGACTGCCGCTGGGTAGTTGGCTACACAGCCGGTTCGTGGACATGGGCGCTGTTCCCGCCACCCTTGAGTACACCGTCAGCGTCTTCCCGTTGTTCGCCGCGGTCATCGCGACGCTCCTCGGCGCCTGGGCCGCAGCTCGTATCTCGTCACGGCGTATCACCCGGATCCGCCCGGCCGAAGCGCTCGCCGAAGCCAGGACCGAGCGCACTCGCCCCGCATGGGGTCGCATCCTGGCCGGTCTCGCGCTGCTGGCCGGGGGCACTGTCCTCGTCGTCGTCCTCAGCTTCCTGCGCACCGAGCCAGCCTCAACACCTGTCACCTTCCTGGCCGTTGTGGTCCTCTCCACGGCCGTCGCGCTGCTGGGACCGTTTCTGGTCCGGGCCGTCGCTGCCGTACTCGCGGGCCCGCTGCGGCTGAGCGGCCCGGGTGGCCGGCTCGCACGCGCCAACCTTCGCGGCAACGCCACCCGGATGGCGTCCGTCGTCACTCCCCTCACCCTCCTCATCGGTATGACCTGCACGGTTCTCTTCGTCCAGCCGACCCTGGGCGACGCGGCCCGCGCCCAGGCCCGCGAAGGAATCCGCGCCGACTGGGTGCTGGCCGCCCAGGGGCCCGGAGTCCCGGCCGAGGCCGCACGGCAGCTTCGGACGCACGACGACACCGTCACCGAAGTGGTCCGCACGACCGTCCGGGTGGGCCTCGACAAGTACGTGGCCCAGGGCGTCACCCCCGGCGGTCTGGTCGACACCTGGGACCCGGACGTCACCGCGGGCTCCCTGAACCTCTTGAAGAGCAACACCGTCGCGGTCAGTGAACTCGCGGCCGACCACCACCACCTGAAGCCCGGAAGCACCCTGAAGCTCACCCTCGGCGACGGCACGCCCGCCACGCTCACCGTCGCCGCCGTCTACGCCAAGGGCCTCGGCTTCGGCGACCTCACCTTCGCCCATGACCTGATCGCCCGCCACGTGGACAACCCGCTCGCTTCCTCCGTCCTGGTCAGCACCGCCCGTACGCAGACACAACTCGCGACTACTCTCCGTGAGTTCCCGGGCGTCCAAGTTCTCGCGCCGGCCGCAGCCGACTCGATCCAGGCCGAGCGACAGCAGGCGAACGCCGAGGTCAACTACCTGGCCATGGGACTGATCCTGGCCTTTACCGCCATCGCCGTCGTCAACACGCTCGCGATGTCCGTCTCCGAGCGGGTCCGAGAGTTCGCGATGCTCCGTCTCGCCGGGGCGACCCGCCGTCAGGTGCTGCGGATGCTACGGACGGAGGCCCTGTCGGTCCTGCTGCTGGCCACCGCCCTCGGCAGCGGAATCGCGCTCGCCGTCCTGACCGCCTTCAGCATCGGCATGACGGGCGGCGCGGGTCCGGCCGTCACCCCCCTGGTGTACGCCGTGGTCGTCGCCGGCGCCGGGCTGCTTGCACTGGTGGCCACCGCGCTGCCGGGTCGAGTGGCCCTCATGGCCCGTCCCGTCACAGCGGCTACGGCCAAGGAGTAAGGGGCAGCACGCAATGGTGGGCGCCCCTTACAGCAAGGGGCGCCCACCATTGCGTACGACCAGAAAACCGCGTACGTCCTAAGCCGTCACCGGAAACCCGGCCGACTTCCACGCCTGGAAGCCTCCGACCAGGTCGGTCGCCCGGTGCAGTCCCAACTGACGCAGGGACACAGCCGCGAGACTCGACGCGTACCCCTCGTTGCACACCACCACGACCCGCAGGTCGTGGCTTGTGGCCTCCGGGGCACGGTGGCTGCCCTGGGGGTCGAGCCGCCACTCCAGTTCGTTGCGCTCGACGACGAGGGCTCCGGGGATCAGGCCGTCGCGTTCGCGCAGGGCGGCGTACCGGATGTCGACCAGGAGTGCCTCGCCGGCCTGCCCGGCGTCGTACGCCTCCTTGGCCTCCACGCGGTCGAGTCCCTCGCGGGCCTGGTCCAGCAACTCGTCCACTCCCAGCGGGCGTTGAGCGGTCACTGCCAGTCCTCCGGGCGCTCGACGTGCTCCAGGCGCAGCACCTGGCCCGTACGGCTGTAGCGGCGGATCCGGGGCAGCGGCGGGTAGTAGGCGTGGACCGAGATCGCGTGCTCCTCGGTGGACTCGTTGAGCACCTCGTGCACATGGTGGCGGCCGAAGGCGCGGCCCCTACCGGCCGTCAACCGGCGCTCGCGGTCCACCCCTTCGGTGAGTTCGAGGGTCTTCCAGCCGTCGGTGGGCAGTCGAGCGGCGAGCGAGTACTCCTTGAGTTCACCCGACGCGGTGAGGAAGGCGCCGACCGAGTCGGCGTGGTCGTGCCAGCCGGTTCCGGTACCGGGCGGCCAGCCGATGAGCCAGGCCTCGCTGCCTCCGGGGCCTTCGAGACGTACCCAGGTGCGGCCCTCGGGGTCGAGCGGCAGCGAGGCGATCAGCTCGGCGTCGGCGGCGCTACGGCGCACGAAGTCGAGCAGTTCGGCCTGGGTGGGAGCTTGCGGGGGCGCGGAAACAGAGGGTGACACAGACACACGTACCGTCCTGAGGGTTTCGCCTGGGAACCCGCGGTCATGGAGAGTGGGCTCACGCGGGGAGAAGGATGCGAATCAGCAGGACGGGTGACAGATGCAGCCCGCATAGCGGACCAGGTCCATATGGACCCTCCGCCACAGGTGCACACAGGTATCGGTCACGATCCGGAGTACACCATGGCGGTGGAGAAGGGTCAACTGACAGTCACTATGTGGACCACTTGGTGTCCTGCACTTCGAGGCAGCCTTGAGTGACCGCCGGCTCAGCGCCCCGCGGCAGTCTTGAGCGACCGTCGGATCAGCCCGTACTCGCCGACGCCTCCGTCTTCGCCGGTCCGCCAAGCGTCGCCTCGGCCGCCGTGTACAGATCGGCCGGGCGCACCCCGCTCAGCGCGGTGACCAGGTGCCCGTCGGGACGGACGAGCAGTACGGTGTGTGCGGCCGCGCCGGGGTAACTCTCCGCGACCAGCAGTTCGGCCGGGTGCGGCAGCGCGGTCACGGCGGCCGCGAGCCGGGGCATGATTCCGGCCGTCACCCAGTGCTTGCGCTCCCACACGCCGGTACCCGGCGCGATCAGCACCACCAGCAGCACCCCGCGCCCGAGCCGCTCCCGCAACGGCACGAACGAACCGTCCTCCGCAGTCACCCGTACGTCGACAACCGGCGCACCGGGCGTCGTGTCCACAGGAGCCTCCGACTCGGCGTACGGAGGCGCGAGCGGCGAATCGGCGTACGCCCCCGGCGCGCCCAGCGGGCCGCGCCCCAAGTGACCGTCTGTGAGGAGAGTGTCGTGTCCCCGGGCCGACCCGGGAACGTACGAGCGCAGCCCCCCGCCGCCGCGCAGCAGGGGCAGCGACTGGTCGGCGGCGCGCAGCCGGGCGGCGACGACCGCGCGTCGCTCGGCCTGGTAGCTGTCGAGCAGTGTCTCGTGCGGTCCGTGGTGCCAGGCCAGCGCCAGCTTCCAGGCGAGGTTGTCGGCGTCCCGCAGCCCCTCGTCCACGCCCTGGGTGCCGAGCGCGCCGAGCAGGTGCGCGGCATCCCCGGCGAGGAAGACACGTCCAGACCGCCACCTGCGCGCCAGCCGGTGGTGGACGGTGTGCACTCCGGTGTCGAGCAGCTCGTACGGAGGGGTGGGGCCTCCGCTCCAGCCTCCGAGGGTCTCCCGGACGCGCGCCACGAGCAGGTCGGGCGTGACCAGGTCCTTGCCCGGGGGCAGCAGCCAGTCCAGCCGCCACACACTGTCGGCGAGGGGGCGCGCCGTCACCTCTCCGGCCGAGGGGCCCGACGTCCGCCACGGCGGCATCCGATGCAACAACGCCTCGCCGGGCCAGGGAAGTTCCGTACGCAGTGCTGCCACGGCGTGTCGCTCGACGGCGGTACGGCCGGGGAAGCGGATGTCCTGGAGTTTGCGCACCGTCGAGCGTGGTCCGTCGCAGCCGACGAGGTAACTGCCGCGCCACCAGGTGCCCTTGGGTCCGCGGGTGTGCGCGGTGACGCCCGACGTCTCCTGCTCGACGGAGTCGAGGCGGCTGTTCGTGGCGATTTTGACGAGCCGCTCGCCCGCGATGGCCCCGCGCAGTGCGGTGGTCAGGACGTGCTGGGCGAGGTGTAACGGGGCGGCGAACGGTTCGGCGTCTCCGGGAACCTCCGCGCCGACGGGTCCTCCCGTGCGGCCCGGAGCGTCCGCGCCCCCCGCATCCTCGGAACCCCCTGGACCGAACCTGATCTCGCGCATCACCTGCTTGCGCCGCATCGACCGCCATCCGGCCCAACGGAAGCCGGCCTCGGAGAGGGGGAAACCCGTCAGCCGCTCGACGAGTGCGGCCGTGTCCTCGCGCAGAACCACTGTTCGCGCGGGCCGCTGTTCGTCCTTGCCCGGCCCCTCGTCCAGGACCACGGAGGGAACCTCCTGGCGGGCGAGCGCAAGGGCGAGCGTGAGCCCCACGGGCCCCGCTCCGACGATGATCACCGGGTCCACGGCGCGGTGCCCCCTGCCCGGAGCGGTGCCCTGAGGGACGTACGGGAACAGGCAGTTGGAGCGGGGTGCACGATCACAGAACGTATGCAACCTATTGCGGGTGCTTGCGTCAAGTGACGGAGGCAGTGGCGATCATGCCACTGCCTCCGTGCTGCTTATGTCACTTGACTGTTCATCAGGTACCGCCGCCGCCACCGGCCCCGAAGCTGTTCTGCACCGCGGCGGGGTTGATCTCCACCGCGTCCTCGCCGAGGACCACGCCCGTGCCCTTCTTGCTGCGCCGCAGCCGGCGCTCCAGCCAGCCGGCGAAGCTGGTGAGGATGAAGTTCACGATGACGAAGATGACCGCCACCACGATGAAGCTGGGGATGACGTTGGCGTAGTTGGCCGCCAGGGTGCTGCGCGAGTTGAGCAGCTCGGTGAATCCCAGCATCACGCCGCCCAGCGCGGTGTCCTTCACGATGACGACGAGCTGGCTGACGATGGCCGGCAGCATCGCGGTGACGGCCTGCGGCAGCAGGATGTTGGTCATTGTCTGGCCCTTGCGCAGACCGACCGCCATGGCGGCCTCCGACTGCCCCTTGGGCAGGGAGAGAATGCCGGCTCGTACGATCTCGGCGAGGACCGAGGCGTTGTAGAGCACCAGGCCGGTGACGACCGCGTAGAGGGGCCGCTCTTCGCTTCCGATGTCCGTGGAGCGGACGTAGAACTCGTTGGCGAACAGCATCAGCAGCAGCACCGGGATCGACCGGAAGAACTCGACCACCGTGCCGGCGGTGGCCCGCACCCATCGGTGATCGGAGAGGCGTGCGATGCCGAAGAACGCGCCCAGCGGAAGGGCGATCACCATGGAGATCGCCGCAGCCTTCAGTGTGTCACCGAGGCCCGGCAGCAGGTATGTCGTCCAGGCCTGCGACGTGGTGAACGGTTCCCACAGGTCCCACTTCAGCTGGCCCTTGCCGTCCATGGTCTGCCAGATCCACCACAGGAACAGGGCAAGCAGGACGAAGAAGATCACCGAGAGGATCACATTGCGCCGCTTGGCGCGGGGACCCGGGGTGTCGTAGAGCACGGAGGTCATCGCTTCACCGCCAGTCGCTTGCTCAGCCAGCCGAGGATGAGGCCGGTTGGCAGGGTCAGTACCACGAACCCGAAGGCGAAGACCGCACCGATAGCGACCGTCTGGGCCTCGTTCTCGATCATTTCCTTCATCAGGCTGGCAGCCTCGGCGACGCCGATCGCAGCCGCCACCGTAGTGTTCTTGGTCAGCGCGATCAGTACGTTGGCCAGTGGGCCGATGACCGAACGGAAAGCCTGCGGAAGGACGATGAGCCTCAGGACCTGACTGAAGCTCAGGCCGATGGCGCGTGCCGCCTCAGCCTGCCCGGGGGGCACGGTGTTGATGCCGGAGCGCAGCGCCTCGCAGACGAAGGCGGCGTGGTAGCCGGCCAGACCGAGCACGGCAAGGCGGAAGCTCTGGACGTCGAAATCGTCGGGCGCTCCCATCGTCACGCCGAAGATGTCGGCGAGGCCGAGCGAGGCGAAGACGATGATGACGGTCAGGGGGATGTTCCGGACGATGTTCACGTAGGCGGTGCCGAATCCGCGCATGAGCGGGACCGGGCTGACCCGCATGGCGGCCAACAGTGTGCCCAGGACCAGGGAGCCGAGGGCGGAGAGGGCGGTGAGCTTCACCGTCATCCAAAACGCCGCGAGGACGTCGTAACCTTCAAGAAAGTCGAACACGATCTCCCGCGCTTCCGGGTGTGGGGCTTACGTGGAGGGCATGACGCGCCGCCGCCCTGATCGCTGCGGGCGGCGGCGCGCCACGGAACCCTGCGTTGCTGTACCGGAGTCTTGCGTTACGAGACGATGTCGCCGATCTTCGGCGCGGGCTCGTTCTTGTAGCCGGCCGGACCGAAGTTGGCGTCGACCGCCTTCTGCCAGGAGCCGTCACTGACCATCTTCGTCAGAGCGGCGTTGATCTTGTCCGTGGTGGCGGTGTCGTCCTTCTTCACGCCGATGCCGTAGTTCTCGTTGCTCAGCTTGAGACCGGCGAGCTTGAACTGGCCCTTGTACTTGTCCTGCGAGGCGAAGCCCGCGAGGATCGAGTCGTCGGTGGTCACCGCGTCCACGGCGCCGCTCTGCAGAGCGGCGATGCACTCCGAGTAGCCGGCCTGCTGCTTCAGCTGGGCCTCCGGGGCGATCTCGTCCTTGACGTTCTGCGCCGAGGTGGAACCGGTCACGGAACACAGCTTCTTGCCGTTGAGGTCCGTGCCCTTGGTGATGTCGGAGTCCGACTTGATGAGCAGGTCCTGGTGGGCCAGCAGGTAGGGGCCGGCGAAGTTGACCTTCTCCGCGCGCTCGTCGTTGATCGAGTACGTCGCCGCGATGAACTTCACGTCGCCGCGGGCGATCGCGTTCTCACGGTCGGCGCTCTTGGTTTCGACGAACTCGATCTTGTCCGGGGCGTAGCCGAGTTCCTTGGCCACGTAAGTCGCCACGTCCACGTCGAAGCCCGAGAAGGAACCGTCGGGCTCCTTGAGGCCGAGACCGGGCTGGTCGTACTTGATGCCGACCTTGATCGTGCCGCCGCCGCTGCTGGAGCCCGAGTCGGCGTCGTCGCTGTCATCGCTACCGCACGCGGTGGCGGACAGGGCGAGGGCGAGTACGGCGGCCGTGGCCGCGGTGACCTTGCGGAGCTTCATGGTGAACATCCTTTGGAAGAAGACGGATGCGGGCCGTCGATGACGAGGGGTACAGACGATCAGTGGTGAAGGATCTTCGACAAGAAGTCCTTGGCCCGGTCGCTCCGGGGATTGCTGAAGAACTGGTCCGGCACAGCCTCTTCGACGATGCGTCCGTCGGCCATGAACACGACCCGGTTGGCAGCCGAACGAGCGAAGCCCATTTCGTGGGTGACGACGATCATGGTCATGCCGTCGCGCGCGAGCTGCTGCATGACCTCCAGAACCTCGTTGATCATCTCGGGGTCGAGCGCCGAGGTCGGCTCGTCGAAGAGCATGACCTTGGGGTCCATCGCCAGCGCCCGCGCGATCGCGACGCGCTGCTGCTGGCCGCCCGAGAGCTGCGCGGGGTACTTGTCGGCCTGTGTGCTGATGCCGACGCGGTCGAGCAGTCCGCGGGCCTTCTCCTCGGCAACCTTCTTGTCGGCCTTGCGGACCTTGATCTGGCCCAGCATCACGTTCTCGAGCACCGTCTTGTGCGCGAAGAGATTGAAGGACTGGAAGACCATGCCGACATCGGCCCGCAGCCGTGCCAGCGCCTTGCCCTCGTCGGGCAGCGGCTTCCCGTCGATCGAGATGTCACCGGAGTCGATGGTCTCCAGGCGGTTGATGGCGCGGCACAGGGTGGACTTCCCGGACCCGGAGGGCCCGATGACCACGACGACCTCGCCTCGGGTGATCGTCAGGTCGATGTCCTGGAGAACGTGCAACGCGCCGAAGTGCTTGTTGACGCTCTTCAGGACGACCAGTTCTTCGTTCGCGGCCACGGCGTCCTTGGCCACCGATACTTCGGTCATCGCTCTTTGGCTCCGTCCTCGCGGTTTGGGAGGACAGTAGTGACCCCGTACGACCAGCGTCATTACATCTGAGGGGAAATTGAGCATAACGATCCGATAGCGGGCGGCCACTCCGCGTAGCGATCATCATCCTGCTGCGTAGCGATCACCGCCATGCCGCGTACCGGGTGGATAACGGAAGTCGCGCGCAACCCGAACCCTCTTGACGACGTCCTTAGCTATCGGCGTGACTACACAGGGTGCACGCGTGCGTGCCCGTGTTTTTGCAAGCTGAGACCGTACGACTCTGAGACCGTACGACTCTGAGACCGTACGACTCTGAGACCGTACGACGGATGATCTGAGACCGTACGACCGATGATCCGAGACCGTACGACCGATGAACCGGAGGGGGCGGAATGAGACTGCTCCTCGTCGAGGACGACAACCATGTCGCCGCCGCCCTCTCTGCGGTCCTGGCGAGGCACGGTTTCCACGTCACGCATGCCCGCAGTGGCGAGGAGGCGCTCCAGGCGCTGGTGCCGGAAAGCGATGGTTTCGGGGTGGTCCTGCTCGACCTGGGACTCCCCGACCAGGACGGCTACGAGGTCTGCGGCAAGATCCGCAAACGGACCAGCACCCCGGTGATCATGGTCACCGCGCGCGCCGACGTGCGTTCCCGGATCCACGGCCTCAACCTCGGGGCCGACGACTACGTGGTGAAGCCGTACGACACGGGAGAGCTGCTCGCCCGTATCCATGCCGTCAGTCGGCGCAATGTCTCCGAGGACGCCTCGGCCTCCGGTGAGAGTGCGTTGCGGCTGGGCTCCGTGTGCATCGAACTCCCCACCCGTCAGGTCAGTGTGGATGGTTTGGTTGTCCAACTGACCCGCAAGGAGTTCGACCTTCTCGCGTTGCTGGCCCAGCGGCCCGGCGTGGTCTTCCGCAGGGAGCAGATCATCAGCGAGGTGTGGCGCACCAGTTGGGAGGGGACCGGGCGGACCCTGGAGGTGCACGTCGCTTCCCTGCGCTCCAAACTCCGCATGCCGGCGCTGATCGAGACCGTGCGCGGCGTCGGGTACCGGCTCGTCGCCCCTGCGGCGTAGCGGGGACGGGTGCGCACACGTCTTTTTCCGCTGCTCATCGTCCTGATGGCCGCCGTGCTGCTCGCGCTCGGCGTCCCGCTCGCGGCGAGCATCGCGGCCGCGCAGCAGCAGGAGGTGGTCGTCGACCGCATCGACGACACGGCGCGCTTCGCTGCCCTCGCGCAGTACGTGGCCGACCCGTCGACCGGTCCCACGGACGGCACCACGGACGAACGCCGCGAGACCCTGAGCAAGGAACTCGCCCGCTACTACAGCCTGTACGGCATCAGGGCCGGCGTCTTCTACCGCGACTACGCCCCCATGGCCAACGCCCCCGAGAGCTGGTTGCTGCCCAAGGAGGGCGAAGGGCGCGAGGCCTTCAACGAAGCGCTCGCGAGCCGCCGTAGCCATGACCCCGAGCAGGTCTGGCCCTGGCAACGGCACCGGCTCGTGGTCGCCTCCCCGGTCGTCAAGGACGGCGATGTCGTCGCCGTCGTGGTCACCGACTCGCCCACCGGGCAGATGCGTTCGAAGACCCTGCACGGCTGGCTGATCATCGGCGCGGGCGAGGTCGCCGCGATGCTCCTCGCCCTCGGCGCCGCGCTGCGCCTCACCGGCTGGGTGCTCAGGCCCGTACGTGTCCTGGACGCCACCACCCACGACATCGCGACCGGGCGCCTGAAGTCCCGTGTCGCGGCCGCCGGCGGTCCGCCGGAACTCCGGCGCCTGGCCCACTCGTTCAACGAGATGGCGGACAACGTCGAGGACGTGCTGGAGCAGCAGCGCGCCTTCGTCGCCGACGCCTCGCACCAGCTGCGCAACCCGCTCTCGGCGCTGCTGCTGCGCATCGAGCTGCTCGCCCTCGAACTCCCCGAGGGCAATGAGGAGATCGCCTCGGTCCGCACCGAGGGCAAGCGCCTTGCCCAGGTCCTCGACGACCTCCTGGATCTGGCGCTCGCCGAGCACGCCGAGGCGGACCTGCGGCTCACCGACATCGGCGAGCTCACGGCCGAGCGGGTGGCGGCGTGGGGGCCGGTGGCCGCGAGCAAGGGCGTACAGCTCGTGGGCTCCTGCCCGGCCACCACCGCCTGGACCGATCCGGTCACGCTGTCCAGCGTGCTGGACGCGGTGATCGACAATGCGTTGAAGTTCACGCCCGAGGGGGAGAGCGTCGAGGTGAAGGTCGCCTCGAACGGCGAGACCTCGACCGTCGTGGTCACCGACGGCGGCCCGGGCCTCAGCGACGAGGACCTGAACCGCATCGGCGACCGCTTCTGGCGCAGCGCCGGGCACCAGAACATCAAGGGTTCGGGCCTGGGCCTGTCCATCTCCCGCGCGCTGCTGGCCGCGGCAGGCGGCTCCATCGCGTACGCCCCGCACGAGCCGCACGGCCTGCGGGTGACGGTACGGGTGCCGAGGTCGCGGTCCAGCTTCTGAGAGGCGCGGCTGTAGCTGGCGATGGGGTGGCTACGGTTTGACCGACCGGTAGTAGCGCTGTGCGCCTTCGTGCAGTTCGAGCGGGTCCGTGTAGATGGCTGTCCGCAGGTCCACCAGCTGCGCCGCGTGGACCTTCGCGCCGATGCCGTCGCGGCTGTTTATCACGGTGCGGGTGATCTCCTCGGTGAGTTTCGCGTCCGAGTCCTCCCGCGTGACCAGCAGGTTCGCCACCGCCACCGTCTGTACCGACGAGCCCAGCTGCGCCTTGGGATAGGCGTCGGCGGGCATCACCGCGGCTCGGTAGTAGCTCGCGGCGCCGCCCTGCTCGTGCAGTTTCTTGATCAGGTCGCTCCCTATCGGCACCAGCCTGATGTCGTAGCTGTCGGAAAGCTTCAGCACGGCGTCGGTCGGCAGGCCGCCCGACCAGAAGAAGGCGTCGATCTCCTTCTCCTTGAGCTTCTCCGGCATGGTGCTGATGCCGTCTGCCAGCGGATCGATGTCCTTCGTCGGGTCGAGCCCGGCGGCCTCGAGGACATGATTGGCGATCAGCCGGACCCCGGAGCCGGTCGGCCCCACGGCGACCCTCTTGCCTCGCAGGTCGGCCACGGACCGAATGGACGACGTGCGCGGCACCACCAGGTGCACATAGTCGTCGTAGAGCCGGGCGCAGCTGCGCAGCATGTCCGCTCCCGGCTTGTCCTGCAGCATGTACGTCTCCACCGCGTCGGCCGCGGCCACGGTGAAGTCGGCCTGCCCCGTGGCCACCCGGCGGACGTTCTCCTGCGACCCGTCGCTGTTCAGGAGCTGTACGTCCAGACGCGGCATGTCCTTGTCGAGGGCGCCCTGAAGGAGCTCGCCGTACTTCTGGTAGACACCGGTCGGCGTACCCGTGCTGAACGTGATCGTTCCGCCGGGAGATTCCTCGCCCAGCGGCAGCAGCCACCACAGGAGCAGCCCGAAGACCGCGAAACCGGCAGCCGAGCCGAACAGCGCGCGGCGCCTGCCGATGCGGGGGAGTGCCTGGAACATGCGCGCGATCCTGCCATTCCGGGCGTGGGTCTGACCAGGGCGAGGCTCGCAGGGGCGTGGATCGGGGTCCTGACCGAGATCCTGCGGAGCCAGGGCCGAACGCCCGCTGATACCCAGGGGGACAAGAGGTACTCCGGGCACCGCCTACCCTTGTCACATGAGCAGCAGTGACCGGAGCCAGGCAGCGGACGTTCAGGAAACCAAGACCTACGAGGTACGCACGTACGGGTGCCAAATGAACGTCCATGACTCCGAACGGCTCTCGGGGCTCCTTGAAGGCGCCGGTTATGTGCGCGCGCCCAAGGACGCGGACGGCGACGCGGATGTCGTCGTCTTCAATACGTGTGCGGTACGGGAGAACGCCGACAACAAGCTGTACGGCAACCTCGGCCGGCTCGCCCCGATGAAGACGAAGCGCCCCGGCATGCAGATCGCCGTCGGTGGCTGTCTCGCACAGAAGGACCGCGACACCATCGTGAAGCGGGCTCCCTGGGTGGACGTCGTCTTCGGGACGCACAACATCGGCAAGCTGCCGGTCCTCCTGGAGCGCGCCCGCGTACAGGAAGAGGCGCAGGTCGAGATCGCCGAGTCCCTGGAGGCGTTCCCCTCGACGCTGCCGACCCGCCGCGAGAGCGCGTACGCCGCCTGGGTGTCCATCTCCGTCGGGTGCAACAACACCTGCACCTTCTGCATCGTCCCGGCGCTGCGCGGCAAGGAGAAGGATCGCAGGACCGGCGACATCCTCGCCGAGATCGAGGCCCTGGTGGGCGAGGGCGTCTCCGAGATCACGCTGCTCGGTCAGAACGTAAACGCTTACGGCAGTGACATCGGCGACAGCGAGGCGTTCAGCAAGCTGCTCCGCGCCTGCGGCACGATCGAGGGCCTGGAGCGCGTGCGCTTCACCTCGCCGCACCCGCGCGACTTCACGGACGACGTGATCGCCGCGATGGCCGAGACGCCGAACGTGATGCCGCAGCTGCACATGCCGATGCAGTCCGGCTCGGACACCGTCCTGAAGGCGATGCGCCGCTCGTACCGTCAGGAGCGCTACCTGGGGATCATCGACAAGGTCCGGGCCGCCATCCCGCACGCGGCGATCACCACCGACATCATCGTGGGCTTCCCCGGCGAGACCGAGGAGGACTTCGAGCAGACCCTGCACGCGGTCCGAGAGGCTCGCTTCGCGAACGCGTTCACGTTCCAGTACTCCAAGCGCCCCGGGACTCCGGCGGCCACCATGGAGGGGCAGATCCCCAAGAAGGTCGTCCAGGAGCGCTACGAGCGTCTCGTCGCCGTCCAGGAGGAGGTCTCCTGGGAGGAGAACAAGAAGCAGGTCGGCCGCACCCTGGAGCTGATGGTCGCCGAGGGCGAGGGCCGCAAGGACGGCGCCACGCACCGTCTCTCCGGCCGAGCCCCCGACAACCGCCTGGTCCACTTCGCCAAGCCCGACGAGGACGTACGCCCCGGTGACGTCGTCACCGTCGAGATCACGTACGCCGCCCCGCACCACCTCCTCGCCGAGGGCGCCGTTCTGAGCGTGCGCCGCACGCGCGCGGGGGACGCGTGGGAGAAGCGCAACGTCGAAAGCACGGCCGCGGCCACGAAGCCGGCGGGCGTCATGCTCGGCCTGCCGAAGATCGGCGCGCCTGAGCCGCTACCGGTCGCGGTGGGCAGCGGCAGCGGCTGCGGGTGCGACTGACCGAGGCGCGTGGCACCCGCACTCGCTGCCTGGTGCCCCCCGCCTGGTGTCTGGTGCCTGTGCACATGCCGTGCAGCGCGGAGTTCGCCTAGCGCTCCGCACGAGTGACGTTCCACCGCTGAGCGGGGCTACGCTGCCGATCATGCTTGTAGCCGCCGCAGTCTGCCCCTGCCCGCCGCTGCTCGTCCCGGACGTCGCCGCCGGCGCGGCACCCGAGCTGGCCGCCGCGCGCGCCGCCTGCACGGACGCGCTGGGCGTGCTCGCCGCCTCCCGCCCCGACCTGCTGGTCGTCGTGGGCCCCGCCGAGGAGAGCGGGCGCGGGCCGCACCCTGAGGGCGCCGGGGGCTCGTTCCGTGGCTTCGGCGTGGATCTCGACGTACGGCTGGGAAACGTAAGCCTGGGAAACGTAGACCTGGGAAACGTAGACCTGGGAAGTGGCGCGTCCGCTCCGCACACGTCCGGCCTGTCGGCTTCCGGGCGTGCGCTTCCGGCCTCGCTCGCCGTCGCCGCGTGGCTCCTGGAGCGCACGGGTTGGTCCGATGCCCCTGTCGAAGGTCTCGGTGTGGGGGAACCTCTCGCGGCCGAGCGGTGTATCCAAGTCGGGGAGGAAATCGGCGCGCGCGCCGGGCGGGTGGCACTGCTGGTGATGGGCGACGCCAGCGCGTGCCGGACGCTCAAGGCGCCCGGCTATCTCGACGAGCGCGCCGCGGGCTTCGACGCGGGGGTCGCGCGGGCGCTGGGGGCAGCTGACGTGGCGGCTCTCAAAGCGCTGGACGCGGAACTGGCGCAGGAGCTGAAGGTGTCCGGGCGGGCCCCCTGGCAGGTCCTCGCGGGCGCGGCGGGGGATGCGCGGCTCGGCGGAGCGCTGCTGTACGAGGACGCGCCGTACGGGGTGGGGTATCTGGTGGCGGCCTGGTCGTAGTCGGCGCGACCGCGGGGAGACGCCTTGAGGTGTCTTGCCCGGTGGCCGAGAAGCCCCCGAGACACGGCCTCCAGGGTCTCAAACACGGCGGACGGCCGGGAACCCTGAGTGCTCCGCGGCCGTCCGTCGATGCTTGTCTGTTCAGTTCAATTCATTCGGTTCAGCCCAGTCCAGCTCAGGAAGCCGGAGGCGGGGACGGAGCGTCCGGCGGAGGCATGGCGCCACCGTCACCGTCCTTGTGCGCGAGGCGGTCCATGGCACCCTTCGCCTTGCCCGTGCCTGTCTGGATCTTGTCGCTGTACTTGTGCTTGGTCTTTTCGTCGACCACCTTGGCGGCCTTGTCGAGACCCTGACTGACCTTGTCCCCGTGCTGCTGCGCGAGGTCCGAGACCTTGTCCTTGGCAGGCGCCAGCTTGGCTTTGAGATTGTCCAGAAGACCCATGGTCCACTTTCCCTCGTGGGCAGTTACGTGCGGGCGCCCTCGCCGGCCTCGCTGTCGACGGCCTTTTCGGCGGTCTGCTGCTTAGGGATCTCGACGTCCTCCGTGGTGGCGGCACCGGCGGTCTCCGCCGTCGCCTCGCCCTCGGTCTCGGACGAACCCTTCGCCTCTTCCGCCACCTCCGCCTCGGTCTCGGCCGTCACTGTGTCGGCCTGCACCTCAGCGGTTGACGCCTCCTCCGTAGCCTTCGACCTCCGGAGAAGTCGTGCAAAAACGCCCATATCCACTCCATACGTTACTCGTGGGGGTGAAATCCCGCGTTGCCCGGTGCGCCCCATTGCGCCGCCCGGGTCACCGGTCGTCGGAATCCGGCGGCTGGGACCTCGCAACAGGCAACGACCTCGGACTTTTGCCGTTACGTAACTCGTTCGAGGAGAGGTCCGGACGTTTGCGAGACTGGGACAGTGAGAAGCACACCCCCCACCCCCCGGGTCATCGCCGTCGTAGGACCGACCGCGGCAGGAAAGTCCGATCTGGGCGTTTTCCTCGCCCAGCGCCTTGGAGGCGAGGTCGTCAACGCCGACTCCATGCAGTTGTACCGAGGGATGGATATCGGCACCGCCAAGCTGACGTCCGAGGAGCGTGGCGGGATCCCGCACCACCTCCTGGACATCTGGGACGTGACCGTCACGGCCAGCGTCGCCGAGTACCAGCGGCTCGCCCGCGCCCAGATCGACGCACTGCTCGCCGAGGGCCGCTGGCCGGTCCTGGTGGGCGGCTCAGGGCTGTACGTCCGCGGAGCCGTGGACCATCTCGAGTTCCCCGGCACCGATCCGGAGGTGCGGGCCCGGCTGGAGGAGGAACTCACTCTGCGCGGCTCAGGCGCGCTGCACGCGCGACTGGCCATGGCCGACCCCGAGGCCGCCCACGCGATCCTGCCCAGCAACGGCCGTCGTATCGTCCGCGCCCTCGAAGTCATCGAGATCACCGGCAAACCCTTCACCGCCAACCTGCCGGGCCACGACTCCGTGTACGACACCGTCCAGATCGGCGTCGATGTGGCGCGCCCCGAGCTGGACGAGCGCATCGCTCGTCGGGTGGACCGTATGTGGGGCGCGGGGTTCGTCGACGAGGTGCGTGCCCTGGAGGTGCTGGGCTTGCGCGAAGGGCGCACGGCAGCGCGCGCACTCGGTTATCAGCAGGTGCTCGCGGCGCTCGCTGGGGAGTGCACCGAAGACGAGGCGCGCGCCGAGACCGTACGTGCCACCAAGCGCTTCGCGCGCCGTCAGGATTCATGGTTCCGCCGTGACCCGCGGGTGCATTGGCTCAGTGGGGCTGCGGCAGATCTCACAGAACTCCCGCAGCTTGCGCTGGCGTTGGTCGAACGACCGGTCACAGCCTGATCACGTCATGGCATCGGGACGCTCCGGCCGTCATCCCGGCCTCTGGCGCCGTGCCATCATCGAGCTTCGATCGACCAGTGAAAGTCCGAGTTGGGAGGGCGCGTGGCGATGGAGGCCGGCCCTCGTGACACCGCACGAGACACTGAGCACGGTATCGATCCGGGCGGCGATCGTCCGAACATCGATCCGGACGGAGAATCCCTGATTTCCGACGGACCCGAGGACACCCCGGACGGTGTGATCGCCGACGGGCCCGGGCCGGACGAGATGTCCCCGGAGCCCGAGGTCGAGGTCGAGCTGCGTCCACAGCGTCGGCTGCGCATCTGGCAGCTCGCGCCCATCGTGGCCCTGGCCGCGATCGGTTCGCTGATGTTCGCCTTCCCGCTGGCCTTCGAGTTCGGGGACGGCGGCGCCGTGGTCGCCATGCTCGGACTGCTGATCTGCTCCTGCGCCGCGGGCTGGGGAATGATGGCCGCCCGCCGGGTCGGCTACACCTGGCCGGGCTTCCCGCCGCGCGGTTCAGGCCGCGGCCCGGACTGGCGCGTGGTGATCGCCTACATCGTGGTGGTCGCGGCTGTGGTGGTGCTCGCTGTGGGGCGCGTGGCGCGGCTGCGCTGACGTACCCGTTGCCGTGGGTGATCCGGCTGCGCCGGCCTCGCCGATGCTGTGTGGGGCCTCGGCTGCGCCGACGCCCCCGTGTACGCCGGAGTGTCGGACCGAACCCGTACGATCGAGGAATGAGCACGCGGATCGCCTTCCTCAAGGGCCACGGGACCGAGAACGACTTTGTGATCATCCCGGACCCGGAGAACGCCATCGACCTGCCTCCGGCCGTCGCCGCCGCCCTGTGCGACCGCCGCGCGGGCATCGGTGGAGACGGTCTGCTGCATGTCGTACGGTCCGCCGCGCACCCCGAGGCCCAGGAAATGGCGGCCGAGGCGGAGTGGTTCATGGACTACCGCAATGGCGACGGGTCGGTCGCGGAGATGTGCGGCAACGGAGTGCGTGTGTTCGCGCGCTACCTCCAGCGGGCCGGATATGTGGCCGAAGGTGACATCGCGGTCGCCACGCGCGGGGGCGTGAAGGCGGTGCATCTTGCCAAGGACGGAGACGTGACCGTCGGCATGGGCAAGGCGCTCTTCCCTGAAGGGGATGTCACCGTGAGCGTCGGCGGGCGCACCTGGCCCGCGCGAAACGTCAACATGGGCAACCCGCACGCGGTCGCCTTCGTGGACGACCTCGCGCACGCCGGCGAGCTGTACTCGCCGCCGCCGTTCAGCCCGGAGTCGGCGTACCCGGACGGGGTGAACGTCGAGTTCGTGGTGGACCGCGGCCCGCAGCACGTCGCCCTGCGCGTCCACGAGCGCGGCGCCGGGGAGACCCGCTCGTGCGGCACGGGCGCGTGTGCCGTGGCCGTCGCCGCGGCCCGCCGCGACGGCGCCGACCCGGCCGTGACGGGCACTCCGGCGACGTACACCGTGGACGTACCCGGCGGACGTCTGGTGATCACCGAGCACCCGGACGGTGAGATCGAGATGACGGGTCCGGCGGTGATCGTGGCCGAAGGTGAGTTTCTTGGCGAATGGTTCGAAACCGTAAACCCCTGAACCTTCGCTCGAATGGGTGATCCGTTTCACGCTCGGCGAGAGGCGGTCAGCCGCACGTGGTGGGCTCGGTAGCATCAAGCACCGGCCCGGACGGGGGATCGACACCATCCCCTGAGCCGTGTACGCCATGGGGCACCCGTCCGCCGGTCTACGCAGCCGGAGGTGCCCATGAGTGCGGAGGCGACGAATCCCGCGACGCCAGGCCCTGTAATGCCTTCCCCCAAGCTCTCGGCTCCGATCGAGCAGGGGGGATCGCCGGCGCAGCGCAGGAAGGGCCTTCCCCGGCTCGACCTGCGCCGTCTGGGCCGGGCCGCGCTGCTCGGACCCGCGGCCCGTGACCGGCTGCCGGACGCGATCGGCCACGTGGCCGAGGCCCACCGTGCCCACCATCCCAGCGCCGATCTGGAACCGCTGCGCCGCGCGTATGTGCTCGCCGAGTCCTCGCACCGCGGTCAGATGCGCAAGAGCGGTGAGCCGTACATCACACATCCGCTTGCCGTGACCCTGATCCTCGCCGAACTCGGCGCGGAGACCACGACGTTGACCGCCTCCCTGCTTCACGACACCGTCGAGGACACGGAAGTGACCCTCGATCAGGTGCGGGAGGAGTTCGGCGAGGAGGTCTGCTATCTGGTCGACGGTGTCACCAAGCTGGAAAAAGTCGACTACGGGGCTGCCGCCGAGCCCGAGACGTTCCGCAAGATGCTCGTCGCCACCGGCAACGACGTCCGCGTGATGTCGATCAAACTCGCCGACCGGCTGCACAACATGCGGACCCTCGGTGTCATGCGCCCCGAGAAGCAGGCGCGGATCGCCAAGGTCACCAAGGACGTTCTGATCCCGCTGGCCGAACGGCTCGGCGTCCAGGCGCTCAAGACCGAGCTCGAGGACCTGGTTTTCGCGATCCTGCACCCCGAGGAGTACGAGCACACCAGGGGCCTGATCACAGACAACGCGGCGCGCGACGGCGATCCGCTGGCGGAGATCGCCGAAGACGTGCGTGGCGTCCTGCGCGAGGCGGGTCTGCAGGCCGAAGTCGTCATACGGCCACGGCACTTCGTCTCCGTGCACCGGGTGTCGCGCAAGCGCGGCCCGATGCGCGGCGCCGACTTCGGAAGGCTCCTGGTGCTGGTGAACGAGGACGCAGACTGCTACGGGGTTCTCGGCGAACTGCACACCTGTCTCACGCCGGTGGTCTCGGAGTTCAAGGACTTCATCGCCGTACCGAAGTTCAACCTCTACCAGTCGCTGCACACGGCCGTCGCGCGCGGCGACGGCGAGATCGCCGAAGTCCTCATCCGCACCCACCAGATGCACAAGGTCGCCGAGGCCGGAGTCATCGCGCTCGGCAATCCGTACGCTCCTCCTTCGGAGGAGCAGTCGTCGCAGGAGCAGGCAGAGCGTTCTGTCGACGGCGAGCGCGCCGACCCCACCCGCCCCGGCTGGCTCTCCCGGCTTCTCGACTGGCAGGCGGGTGCCGCGGACCCCGACATGTTCTGGTCCACGTTGCGTGAAGACCTCGCCCAGGACCGCGAGATCACCGTCTTCCGTGCCGACGGCGGCTCATTGGGCCTTCCCGATGGAGCCAGTTGCGTGGACGCCGCGTACGCGCAGTACGGCGACGACGCGCACGCCTGCATGGGTGCCCGCGTCAACGGCCGCCTGGCGACGCTGAGTACGGTCCTGCGGGACGGCGACACCGTGCAGCTCCTCATGGGGCAGGACCCCGCCTCCGAGCCCTCCAGGGAGTGGCTGGAGCACGCGCACACGCCCGCCGCGCGGATCGCCATCCAGCGCTGGCTGGCCGCGCACCCTTCGCCCAGCGACTCCGAGGCCCCCGAGGCTCCCGCCGCGACTCCTCGTCCGACCGCCGACGGGCCCGCCGTCCGCCCCGGCGCTGCGAACGCCGTCGTCGACCAGTCCGGCGCGTCCGTACGGCTCGCGGGCTGTTGTACGCCCGTACCGCCCGACGACGTGACCGGCTTCGCCGTACGCGGGGGAGTGGTCACCGTCCACCGGGTCGAATGCGCCGCCGTGGAGAGCATGAAGGGAGTGGGGCGCGCTGAGGTCGGAGTGAGCTGGGGCGACACCACCGAGTGCCGCGTCACGCTGGTGGCCGAGTCCTTCGGGCGCCCGCATCTGCTCGCCGATCTCACCGAAGCCATCGCCGTGGAGGGCGTCGCGATCGTCTCGGCGACCGTCGAACCGCCCAGCCAGCAGCGCGTACGGCACACGTACACGCTCCAACTCCCGGATGCGGCGCACCTCCCCGGGCTGATGCGGGCGATGCGGAACGTGCCGGGCGTGTACGACGTGAGCCGGGCGCAGCACCAGGCGGCGGCCGCGCAGTAGGAAGACCCTTTCGGGTGGACCCGGCGCGCGTCGTCACCGTACGGCGGTTGCGCGCTGGTAGCCGTGGTCCATGCCGCTCACCCCCCGCCCAAGGACTCCCCTCCCCAGGACTCGACGTATCAAGGCGGCCCTGCTCGCCTCGGCCGTCTCCGTCTGCCTCATCGCCGCGAGTGCGCCCTCCCCGGCCGCACCGCTCGGCGTCGGCGACCGGCTCTTCCCGTACCTGGGCAATCCCGGGTACGACGTCGCGTCGTACGACCTCGCCTTCACCTATCCCGGCATCAACAGCAAGCCGCTCGCGGCCGTCACCACGATCGACGCCGTTGCGTCCTCCCCGCTCGATCAGGTCAATCTCGACTTCGCGCACGGAACGGTGGGATCGGTCGACGTCAACGGAGTGCCCGCGTCCTTCAAGAGCGCTGGGGAAGACCTGGTGGTGACGCCCGCGGAACCGGTGCCCGCGGGGGGCCGGCTGCGGATCACCGTGCACCACACCAGCGACCCGGTCCCCGCCGCGAACCAGGACGGCGGATGGGTGCAGACCACGGACGGGCTCGCGATGGCCAACCAGGCCGACGCCGCACACCTGGTCTTCCCGTGCAACGACCACCCCTCCGACAAAGCGATGTTCACCATCCACGTCACCGCGCCCGACGGGTACACGGCCGTCGCGAACGGGCTGCCGGCCGGAACGGACCGGGCCGGCCGCTCCACCACCTGGACGTACCGCACCGAGCACCCCATGGCGACCGAGCTGGCCCAGGTGTCCATCGGCCGCTCCACGGTGCTGCACCGGACCGGGCCGCACGGCCTGCCGGTACGCGATGTCGTGCCCACCAAGGACCGCGAGCTGCTGGAACCGTGGCTCAAGAAGACCCCCGACCAGATCGCCTGGATGGAGGGCAAGGTCGGCACGTACCCCTTCGAGACGTACGGGCTGCTGATGGCCGACGCGCGGACCGGCTTCGAACTGGAGACACAAACGCTCTCTCTCTTCGAGAGAGAGCTCTTCGCCGAGCCCGCCTACCCGAAGTGGTACGTCGAGTCGATCATGGTGCACGAGTTGTCGCACCAGTGGTTCGGCGACAGCGTCAGCCCGCGCACCTGGTCCGACCTGTGGCTGAACGAAGGGCACGCCACCTGGTACGAGGCCCTGTACGCCGAGGAGAAGGCCGACAGGCCCATGGCGACGCGCATGAAGGCCGCCTACCGGGCGTCCGACGGCTGGCGGGCCGCAGGAGGGCCGCCGGCGGCGCCCAAGGGGCCCAAGCCCGGTCAGAAGATCAGCATCTTCCGGCCGAACGTCTACGACGGGGCCGCTCTGGCGCTGTACGCGCTGCGTGAGGAGATCGGGCGTCCGGCCTTCGAGCGGCTGGAGCGGGCCTGGGTGAGCGCCCACTACGACGGGGTCGCGTCGACGGCGGACTTCGAGAACCTGGCGTCGGCCATCGCGGGCCGCGATCTGAACGCGTTCTTCAAGGCGTGGCTGTACGGCGAGAAGACCCCACCGATGCCGGGACACCCGGACTGGAAGAGCGACGCCCCTCAGGCCTCGCGGAACGCCGGACAGCTCGGATAACTCGGATGACGAGACGGGGCGTGCCGTGCGACCATCTTTCAGGTCGGCGGCACGGCCCGTCCCGGCCGGTGACACGGTCCCTCAGGGGCCGGCGACCCGGTCCCTCGGGGTTGACCTGGCGGAATCCGGGAATCTCCTGGTGGCCCGGGACGTTCTTCACCATGACGGACGCTGTCCGCCGACCCATCGTTGTCCCCCTAGACGTAAGGATCCAATGACCTCCTCTTCTTCCCCTTCCCAGGACGCGCAGAGCCTCGCGCAGAACTACCCCGAAGGACTTCGGGCCGATGCCCTGATGGAAGAGGACGTCGCCTGGAGCCATGAGATCGACGAAGAGCGGGACGGCGACCAGCTCGACCGTTCCGAGCGCGCGGCCCTGCGCCGCGTAGCGGGCCTCTCCACCGAGCTCGAGGACGTCACCGAGGTCGAGTACCGCCAGCTCCGCCTGGAGCGCGTCGTACTCGTCGGTGTGTGGACCTCGGGGACGGTGACCGACGCGGACAACTCGCTCGCCGAGCTGGCGGCCCTCGCGGAGACCGCGGGTGCCCTTGTGCTCGACGGCGTCGTCCAGCGCCGCGACAAGCCTGACGCGGCCACGTACATCGGTTCCGGCAAGGCCAACGAGCTCCGGGACATCGTGATCGAGACCGGCGCCGACACCGTCATCTGTGACGGTGAGCTGAGCCCCGGCCAGCTGATCCACCTCGAAGACGTCGTCAAGGTCAAGGTCATCGACCGTACGGCCCTGATCCTCGACATCTTCGCCCAGCACGCCAAGTCCCGAGAGGGCAAGGCGCAGGTCGCGCTCGCGCAGATGCAGTACATGCTGCCGAGGCTGCGAGGCTGGGGTCAGTCGCTGTCCCGTCAGATGGGCGGCGGCTCGGGCGGCGGCCTCGCCACCCGTGGTCCCGGTGAGACCAAGATCGAGACGGACCGGCGCCGTATCCGCGAGAAGATGGCGAAGATGCGCCGGGAGATCGCGGACATGAAGAAGGGCCGCGACATCAAGCGCCAGGAGCGCCGTCGCAACAAGGTGCCCTCGGTCGCCATCGCCGGTTACACCAACGCCGGCAAGTCCTCACTGCTCAACCGCCTCACGGGCGCGGGTGTGCTCGTCGAGAACTCGCTGTTCGCGACCCTCGACCCGACCGTGCGCCGGGCCGAGACCCCGAGCGGGCGGCTGTACACGCTGGTCGACACGGTCGGTTTTGTACGGCACCTGCCGCACCACCTGGTCGAGGCGTTCCGCTCCACCATGGAGGAGGTCGGCGACGCCGACCTGATCGTGCACGTGGTGGACGGTTCGCACCCGGCGCCGGAGGAGCAGCTGGCCGCCGTGCGCGAGGTCATCCGTGACGTGGGTGCCATCAAGGTGCCCGAGATCGTGGTGATCAACAAGGCGGACGCGGCCGATCCGCTGGTGCTCCAGCGGCTGATGCGGATCGAGAAGCGCTCCATCGCGGTCTCGGCCCGCACGGGGCTGGGCATCGACGAGCTGCTCGCACTCATCGACAACGAGCTGCCGCGGCCCTCGGTCGAGATCGAGGCGCTCGTGCCCTACACGCACGGCAAGCTGGTCGCTCGTGCGCACAACGAGGGCGAGGTGATCTCCGAGGAGCACACCCCGGAGGGCACGCTGCTCAAGGTGCGGGTGCACGAGGAACTGGCGGCGGAGCTGACGCCGTACGTTCCGGCGCCGGCGCTTTCGTAGAGACGTAGCCGGTGCTCGGTTCCGTACGGACCGATTCGGTGCTCTAGGTGCACTGGGCACACTTGGGTGCACTGGGTGCATTACTGCGGACGTAGCCGGGCTTCGGCCGGGTTTCTGGCTCGGATTGACGAAGGCCCGCCCCTCTCTTCTTCCGTTCTAGTGGTCGTCGCAACACCCCAGTTCAGGGGATGCGATGGACTTCAAGATCCGGGAGATCCGGACTGCTCAGGGGCCAAAGAAGCT
>NZ_JBFBEA010000038.1:0-58690 GCF_040683495.1 Streptomyces sp. NPDC093544
CACTCTTCGCCCGCTTCGCATCCCGCCAGGACGACTCACCGCAGATGAAGATGGTGGCGGCACTGCGCAACCAGTTCGGCGGCCACGCCGTCGAGTCGGCGAAGTAACCGCCATGGGGGACCTGTTGCTGGTCCGCCACGGCGAGACCGAGTGGAGCGTGTCGGGCCGGCACACCAGCTGGACCGATCTACCCCTCACCCAGCACGGCGAGGAACAGGCCAAGTCCCTCGCCCCGCTGTTCGCCGACCGGACCTTCGCCCTCGCGCTCACCAGCCCGCTGGGCCGCGCGATACGCACCGCGGAACTCGCCGGCCTGCACGGGGCCGCACCCGATCCCGATCTGCACGAGTGGGACTACGGCGCGTACGAAGGCATCACGACCAACGAGATTCACCGCACCCGGCCCGACTGGTACCTCTGGAGCGACGGGGTCCCGGTCGGACCCCCGGGGCACCCGGGCGAGTCGCCGACGGAGGTTGGCGAGCGCGCCGACCGCGTACTGAAGGGCCTCGGGCCGGCGCTCGACGGCGGTGACGTGGTCCTCGTGGCGCACGCCCACTTCCTGCGCGTGCTCACGGCCCGCTACCTGGAGCTGCCGGCCGCGGACGGCCGCCTGTTCCAGCTCGCGACGGGTACGGTCAGCCGGCTCTCCACGGAGCACGACCGTCCGGTGATCGCCGAATGGAACGCCACCGGGGTCGCCGCACCTGTCCGCCCGTGACCAGCACCGGGACCAGTGCGGAGACGGAACGACGAAGTCGATGAGCGGGGCCGGGCTCTGTACGAGCCCGGCCCCTGCTTCTCCCCCGAATGATTGCCTTACGCATACCGTCCTTTGGTTTTTGTATGCATATGTCCCTTTTATCCTGGTGGGAGATCAGGCCTGGTACGCAACAGGACCAGCGCACTCTCGACCGGATCATCGGAGGCAGACGTGACGACCGAACACCGAGTTCGTCCCACCCTCACCACCGAGGCGGGCGCACCCCTGGCGGACAACCAGAACACGGAGACGGCCGGTCCGGACGGGCCGATGCTGCTCCAGGACCAACAACTCTTCGAGAAACTCGCGCACTTCAACCGTGAGCGGATCCCGGAGCGCATCGTGCACGCACGCGGCGGCGCCGCGTACGGCACCTTCACACTGACCCGTGACGTCTCGAAGTGGACCCGCGCGAAGTTCCTGTCCGAGGTCGGCAAGGAGACCGAGACGTTCCTGCGTATGTCCACGGTCGCCGGCAGCCTCGGCTCGGCGGACGCGGTGCGCGACCCGCGTGGCTTCGCGCTGAAGTTCTACACCGAGGAGGGCAACTACGACCTCGTCGGCAACGACACCCCGGTGTTCTTCATCAAGGACGCGAGCAAGTTCCCCGACTTCATCCACACGCAGAAGCGCGACCCGTACACCGGATCCCAAGAGGTCGACAACATGTGGGACTTCTGGGGGCTGTCGCCCGAGTCGACGCATCAGGTGCTGTGGCTGTTCGGCGACCGTGGCATCCCGGCGTCCTTCCGCCACATGAACGGCTACGGCTCACACACCTACCAGTGGAACAACGAGGCCGGCGAGGTCTTCTGGGTCAAGTACCACTTCAAGACCGACCAGGGCATCAAGAACCTCACGGTGGAGGACGCCGTGAAGGTCTCCGGTCTCGACCCCGACTCCCACCAGCGCGACCTGCGCGAGTCGATCGAGCGCGGTGACTTCCCGTCCTGGACCGTGCAGGTGCAGATCATGCCGGAGGCCGAGGCCGCGGGCTACCGCTTCAACCCGTTCGACCTCACCAAGGTGTGGCCGCACGCGGATTACCCGCCGATCGAGATCGGCAAGCTGGAGCTCAACCGCAACCCGGACAACGTCTTCGCCGAGGTCGAGCAGTCGATCTTCAGCCCGGCCCACTTCGTCGCCGGCATCGGCCCGTCCCCGGACAAGATGCTCCAGGGCCGTCTCTTCGCGTATGGGGACGCCCACCGCTACCGCGTCGGCGTCAACGCCGATCTCCTGCCGGTGAACCGCCCGCACGCCACCGATGCGCGAACCTACGGACGCGACGGCGCTCTGTACGACGGGCGTCACGGCGGCGCCAAGAACTACGAACCGAACAGCTTCGGCGGACCGGTGCAGACCGACCGGCCACTGTGGTCGGCCACCGCGGTCGACGGCTACACCGGCAACCACGAAGCCACCTCGCACGCCGAGGACAACGACTTCGTACAGGCGGGCGACCTCTACCGGCTGATGCCGAACGACGCGAAGGACCGCCTGGTCACCAATCTCGCGACCGCCATCTCCAGTGTGTCCGCCGAGCGCGACGACATCGTCGACCGGGCGGTCGGCAACTTCGCCCACGCCGACGGCGATCTGGGCAGGCGGCTCGAACTCGCGGTGAAGGAGCGGCGCGGCCGGGACAACTAGCCTTGCCGTAAAGCCTTTTGCTCCTCCCGGTCACCGGCGCACCCGGTCACCCGGTCATCGAGCACCCGGTCGCTCCGAGACACCCCGCCGCTCTACGCCTCTTGTCCGGCGCACGCCGTGACGCCCTGCGTCTCCAGCGACGGCTCCACGACGCCCTGCGCACCGCCGAGTCCGCGGCACGGCTCTGGACGCCCTATGTGCGGAGTCCGCGGCTACGGCCCCGGCGGCCGGCGTTTCGCCCCGAGCGACCCGGCCCCAGCGCTCTCCACGCGGCGACCGCGCATCACAGGCTTCGCCTCGCGAGCGACCTCAGTTCCGACCCTCTCCTGCGGCGACCTCATATCCCGGGCTTTGCCTCGCTGTTCAGGCGCTTCGCGCCCGCGGCGCCCTCAGCTCCGGCAGTCGCCCCGCCCAGCCAAATCCCAGTCCCAGCCCGCCAGTCTCATAAGGACGCGAATCATGGCTGTACATGCTGATTTCCATCCCCGTTTCGGCCTCAACACCAACCGAACCGCCACCCGAGCCGCCTCCCGCAGCGTCGTCGGCGCCTACCTGGCGGAGTTCACCGGGACCTTCATCCTGGTGTTCGCCATCACCGCGACCGCCACCTCGGCGGGCCTGGCCCAGTCCGTCGCAGGATCCGCCTACGGTTCACTGGCCATCGTGCTGGTCAACGGAATCGCGCTGGCTGCGCTGGTCGGCGGTCTCGCCCATGCCTCCGGCGCGCATTTCAATCCGGCCGTGACGATCGCGATGGCTGTCGTCCGTAAGTTCTCCTGGCGGCATGTCCCCGGCTACGTCGCCGTCCAGATGGCGGGTGGCATCGTCGCCGCTCTCGCCACCTGGGCCATTCGCGGTGACACCGCGCGGACCGTCATGCATCTCGGCGCGACCAACCCGAAGCCGGGTGTGAGCGACTGGCGCGCACTCCTCGTCGAGTTCCTGATCACGTTCATCCTGGTCTTCGTCGTCACCGCGGCCGCCACCGACAGGCGGTTCCCGGCCCCTGCCGCTCCTCTCGTCATAGGATTCGCCCTCGCCACCGCGGTCTTCATCGGAGGCCCGACCGACGGCGCGGCAGTGAACCCGGCCCGCGGTCTCGGCCCGATGATCGTGTCCGGCTCCTATGGCGGCTGGTGGGTGATGATCGTCGGTCCGGTACTCGGCGGTGTCGTCGCGGCCGTGATGTACCAGGTGTTCGTCCGCAAGGGCCACGCCCCCGTCATCGAGCGGGCACCCCACGACGCGCGGGACCTGGAGGCCCACCCCCGCCACCCGGTCCGCTGACCGACGGCCGCGGCGCGCTCAGAACCGCGCCGCGGCGACGGACCGGCCGTCCGTCGCCCTGTTCACCGCGCCCCTCGCCCTCTGCTCCCAAGTCTCCGGCGCCCGCCAGGCGTTCGGGGACTCGGGCGTTCCCCCCGAGTCCCTCGGGCAATGCTGGAGCTCGCGTCGACTACGGTTACCCGATCACACGAGTGGCACCCGGCTGTGAGCTGGGCCGACGGGCGCGAGGGGCGGTGTACGGGCGTGGGTCGGGACGGATGGATACGGGTGCCGGTCGGGGACGACGCGGCCCGGTGGGTCACGCGCGGGAAGGCCCACCCCGTCTTGTTCGTCGTGCACAACGTCACGTCCGCCACGCGGCTCCTGGATGTCCTCCCCCTGTTCCACGACGATTTCCGGGTGCAGTTGCTGGTGACGTGCACGGAGTCGTCCGCGTTCCGCTCGGGCGTCGCCGAGCTGCTCGCCGACACCGCGGTGCCGGTGCTGCCCTGGGAGCAGGCGGTGGAGACCCCCGTATCCCTGGTGATCTCGGCTAGCTTCGGCGGCCAACTCCGTACATTTTCCGGTAAGTTGACCGTCTTGTCGCACGGCGTTGGTTACACTAAGAGGCTGGCGATACCGGATACCGGATACCGGATACCGGACGCCGAGAGCCTCTCCCCTCACCCGTGTTCGGGATGTCTCGCGAATGGCTGCTCGCCGAGGACGGAGAGCCGATCGCCGACGCGCTCGTGCTGTCGCATCCCGAGCAGTACGAACGGTTGCGCGTCGCCTGTCCCGAGGCGGCGCCGACGGCCGTGCTCGCCGGCGACCCCTGCCTCGACCGCATGCTGGCGGCCCGGCCGTACCGCGACCGCTTCCGCCGCGCCCTCGGCGTACGTACCGGCCAGCGGCTGATCCTGCTCAACTCCACCTGGAACCCGGAGTCGTTCTTCGGGGACGGCGGCGGAGATGACGTACTCCCCTCGCTGCTGCCCCGGCTGACCGCGGAGTTCCCGGCCGACGAGTACCGCCTCGCGGCCGTGCTCCACCCCAACATCTGGCACGGTCACGGCCCCGGCCAGATCCGTGCCTGGCTCGACCGGGCCCGGCGCGCGGGACTGGCCCTCGTCGACCCGCTGGAGGGCTGGCGCCAGGCCCTGCTCGCGGCGGACGCCGTGATCGGCGACCACGGCTCGGTCACCTACTACGCCGCCGCGCTCGGCACGCCCGTACTCCTCGGCGCCGCGCCCCTGGACGGCCTCGATCCGGACGCGCCCCTGTACGACTTCGTACGGGATGCTCCACGGCTCGACGCACGAGCCGCACTACCCCCTCAAGTGGAATCGCTACTTGCCGCCCACCGTCCCCTGCCCGGTCCCACCGAGTTCGCCAGCTCCGTGCCGGGCGAGTCCGCGGTCCGGCTGCGCCGCCTCTTCTACGAGTTCATCGGTATCCCGGAACCTGACGAGCCCGCGCTCCTCGAACCGCTCCCGCTCCCGCCGTACGAACCTCCGTCACGCACCGCGTCGTTGCGCGTCCTGACGCGGCTCCTCGGCTCGGGCGAGGTCTCGGTCGTACGCCATGCCGACCCCCGCGGCGAACCGGAGGGTGCCGGGGAGGCGCACACGGCCGTGCACGAGGACACTCGCGACCCCGGCCAACTCGCCCTCGCCGACGTCGTGTTCAGGTACGGCGAAGCAGCCGATCCACGGTTCGGCTCCCCCGCGGCTTGGACCCGCGAGGTGCTCGCCCGGCTCCCGGAGTGCACGCTCGCCTGCTACGTCACCGGGCCCGGCGACTGCACCGTCGGCACCCGCGCCGGGGACCTGCTCCACCTCACCGGCGAACCGTCCGAGGCGGACGCGGATCCGGCCGCGTACGCCTCCGCCCTGCACGCCTGGCTGGCGGCGGGCAAGTCGCTCGGCGACCTGGTCGCCCGGGGCCTGACCGTGCGCACCGGCCCGACCGTCCATCGCGTACGGATCACTCCTGAAGGCCGATCGGGTACGGATCTCACTCCTGAAGGCCGATCGGGTACGGATCACTCCTGAAGGCCCGCAGCGCTGACGCACCGCTCGCGCATCGCCCGCAGATGCACGAGGTGATAGGCCGCGTTCTCCTTCGCGAGCGCCGTGACCGCCTCGTCGATGAGCGACAGGGCATCCGTGAACTGACCGCCGTCCAGGCGGGTTTCGGCGAGGTCGGTGAGGGCGCGTGCCGTGTTGTACGCCTCGCCGCTCTCCCGGAAGAATCGCAGGGCTCGCTCCAGCCGCTCCCGTGCCTCCTCTTGACGGCCGAGGCCGCGCAGGGCGCGTCCACGGTGGCGTTCCAACAGGGCGCGGGCGCGCGGCAGATCGCCCGCGCCCTCGTCGTCGGGGCCGATGCAGTCGAGGATGCCGCCGGCCTCCTCGAAGGAGTCGTAGGCCTCCTGCCAGCGCCACTGGCGCAGTCGCAGCAGCCCGAGGATCTCGACGGCGGAGGCGTGGCCGCGCAGGTGTCCGGCGGCGTGTTCGTCGCGCGCCGCCGCCAGTGCCTCGGGTTCGGCCTCGTCCCAGCGGCGCAACTCGGTAAGACTGTGGGCGAGTTGGACGTGCAGTGATCCGGCCGTCCGGGTGCCGGGGAAGTGCGCCTCGGCCGTGCGCACGCCGATCCGGAGCGCGGGCAGGAGGACGTCGTGGTGGCCCGCTTTGAGCTGGAGCGGCCACAGCGCCTGGCAGAGTCTCGCGACGGTGTCCCAGTCGTGGAACTCCTCGGCGGCGTACACCGCTTGGACGAGATTGCGCGATTCGGTGGCGAGCGCGGCCACGGCCTCGCCTCGGTCCGCGTACCGGACCGGAGAGGTGCCGGACGGGACCCGCCAGCTCTCCGGGAGAGCCGCCTGTGCGGCGCCGACCGCCAGGCGCAGATAGCCCTCGACGGTGCGGGACATGGCGGCCGAGCAGGCGGCGATGCCGTCGGTGGCGGCCGCGGTGGCTTCGGCGTGCGCGCGGACGACGGGACGGTAGTGGTAGCGGCCGGCGCCGGTGCGCTCCAGCAGCAGCACGTCGGCCAGTTCCTCCAGGAATGTCGCCGCCTCGGTCTCCTCGATGTCCGCCGTTCGTGCGGCGGCCGTGGCGTCGAAGGCGGGCCAGTCGTAGAGGCCGGTCAGCCGGTAGAGCCGGGCCGCTTCGGGTCGCAGCAGGCGGTAGGAGTCGTCGGCCGCGGCGCGCACCGGATCACCGTCGGCCAACGGCAGCTCCGTCAGCGGGAGTTCGGCGAGGCGGGGTGCGGCGGCACGGAGGGCGTAGGGCGAGCCACCGCAGCGCTCCAGTAGGGAGGGCAGCGTGGCCTTGGCCGCGCTGATCGCGGGTTTGCCGGCCAGGTCGGTGAGCAGCCGTACGGCGTCGCGCCGGGCCAGGGGGCCGACCTGGACCGGCAGGGCGTCGATGCCGGTGAACGGACGGCGGGTGACGACGACCGTGAACACTCCGGGCGCGGGGGCCAGCAGGGGCCGGATCTGCGCGGCGGACTGAGCGTGGTCGAGCACGAGCAGCAGGCGCCGGTCGGCGGCGTGCCGTCGGAAACGGTCGACGCGGTCGGCCGCGGAGGGCGGTATCTCCTCGTCGGGCAGGCCGAGTTGGCTCAGTAGCGAGCTCAGGAGGGCCCCCGCGTCGGTCGCGCCGGGGCCGCGCAGGTCGACGTAGAGCTGTCCGTCCGGGAAGCGGTCCGCCTGACGCCAGCCCCAGTGCACGGCCAGCGTGCTGGTGCCCATGCCCTCCCGGCCGTGCAGGAGTGCCACCCGGGGGCTTCCGTCGAACGCGCGCGAGGCCTCTTTGTCGAGGAGCTTCAGCGCTTCCTGACGGTCCGTGAAGAACCTTGTGGAGGGTGGCAGTCGGGGGTGTGTGGGCCGGGGAGCGGCTCCGGCACCGGATGTCGGTAAGGCCTGGGCGAACAGGGCCCATGTGCGGGCGAGTTGCTGATCGCCCTGCAATCGCTCATGCACCAACTGCGCTACTTCGGTGAGCTGTTCGGTGCTCGTCGGCGCCGTGACCTCCCGGCCGACGATCCGGCGCACCAGTCCCCCGGTCGACTCCCAGGCCCACTTGCCCGCTTCGTTGGCCATTCCCGAACCGACGGTTCCAAGGACCGCCGTGATGGCCCCCAACGAGATGGGATCCAGCATGCCCGTGCTCCCCCGCTTCCGACGCCTCTGCCCAGCTGGGCGCCTTGCACCTCACACCCGTGTCGGGTTCGACCCTACGCGGCGGGTCATGCGTCGCGACGGCACAACCAGCCGTTTCCGGCAGCCAAGTTGACCTGCATCCCGTGTTACTCACACAGCCCTTGGCTCGTCGTTCGCGCCCCGTCCAGCAGCGGGCCGAGCTCCCTGGCCACAGTCGTCAGCGCACGTACGTCCCGCTCGGTCCTGGCGATGAGGAGCGCCCCCTCCAACGCGCTGATCATGACCGTCGCGAGCGGCTCGGCCCGGTCGCGCGGTACGCCCAGGTCCGTCAGCGCCTGGGCCACCGGGCGGTTCCAGCGGGCGAACGCGGCGGCGGCAGCGACCCGGGTGGACTCGACGGACTCCGCGCAGTCCACGGTCGCCGCCGCGACGGGGCAGCCCGAGGCGAACCCGGCCGTCCGGAACTCCTCGGTCCACTGCCGCACCATCGCCGCGAACAGTCCGCTCGGCGTCGGCTCCGGCAGCTCAGCGAGAAAGCGGGCGACGCGCTTGCCCGCGTATCGCCCTGCCCAGTCCACGGCCTCGTTGACCAACTGCTCCTTGCCGCCCGGGAAGTAGTGCTGGAGCGAGCCGCGCGGCGCCCCGGCATGCGCGGCGACCTCGCGCATGCCGGTCGCCGCGACCCCGTCCCGCCGGATGAGCTGCGCCGCGCTGAACACCATCCGCTCACGCGGCCCGCGCCCGGAACCCACCATCGTCGACCTCCCGCTCTGCCTGCCGTACGCACCACTGGTACACGCTGCTTCCACTATGACAGCCGTCATAGATCTCGCTACCATGACGACTGTCATAGTGGATGCGGTGGGGGCCGGCCCGGCGCACATGCCGGGCAGAGACGGCGGTGTGGCATGTGCGTGGGTTTCATCGGCCTCGGAACCATGGGACAGCCCATGGCACTGAACCTGGCCCGGGCGGGCACCGCTCTCATCGTCTGGAATCGCACGGCCGCCAGGGCCGAGCCACTGCGCGCGGCCGGCGCCGAGGTGGCGGCCCGCCCCGCCGAGGTCTTCGAGCGGGCCCGCGTCGTGTTCCTGATGCTGGCGGACGGACCCGCGATCGACGCGGCCCTCGGACGCGGCACCCCGGACTTCGCCACGCAGGTCGCCGGACACACCGTCGTCCACATGGGGACGACGTCACCGGAGTACTCGCGCGAACTGGAGGCCGAGATCCGCGCGGCGGGCGGCCGGTACGCCGAGGCCCCCGTCTCCGGCTCGCGGGTCCCCGCGGAGGCCGGGCAGCTCGTGGCGATGCTCGCCGGTGACCCCGCGGTCGCCGAGGAGGTACGCCCGCTGCTCGCGCCGATGTGTCAGGAGACGTTCGACTGCGAGGCGGTGCCGAACGCCCTGCTGATGAAGCTCTCGGTGAATCTGTTCCTGATCGCCCTGGTGACCGGCCTCAGCGAGGCGTTCCACTTCGCCGACCGGCAGGGCCTCGACCGGAAACTGTTCCTGGAGGTGCTGGGCGCCGGCCCCATGGCCAGTGCCGTGTCCCGGATGAAGGCGCCGAAGCTGCTGGAGCGCGATTTCACCGTGCAGGCGGCGGCGCACAACGTCCTGATGAACAACGAGCTGATCGCCGAGGCCGCCAGGAAGTCGGGCCTGGCCTCGCCGCTCCTTGACGTCTGCCACGCCCTCTTCGAGGAGACCGTGGCACTGGGACACGGCGGTTCCGACATGGCGGCCGTGCTCCACGCGATCGAGGCTCGCACCGACTCCGTGAGCGGGGAACGTTCAGCGTCCGCGGGGGATGCCGTACGCGCGCTCCACGTGGAACCGTAGGACGAGGCGGCGGTCGCGGACCATGGCGGCGCGGTAGTCGTCCCAGTCGGGGTGCTCACCCTGGACGTCCCGGTAGAGCCGAATGAGTTCCTCGACGGTCTCATCCTGCGGGTCGCTCGCGACGGGTGTCAGCTCGGCGGTGCCCTCGGCCACCGTGTACGCCCAGCGGTCCTCGCTGGTCACATGGTACGAGGCGCGCGGATCCCGACGCAGATTGCGGGTCTTGGCCCGGTCGTCCGTGAGTGAGACCCGGACGAGCCGCTCGTCGGGGTAGTAGGCATGGGTGACGTTCGACAGCTGGGGGCGACCGTCCTTCTTGAGGGTGACGAGCACTCCGCCCTTGTACTCGGAGAGCAGTTTCAACAGCGCGCCCTGCGTCGCATCCTGAGTCATGCGTTGATCAACGCTTCGGACAGGCCCAGGCATTCCGCGTAGACACTGTCTACTCACTCCTGGTAGACAGTGTCTATGGACAACATGGACAGCAGCGACGACGAGACAGGACTGCGGGCCCGCCTGATCGAGGCCGGCGTGGACCTGGTGACCAGGGAAGGCGCCCAGGCGTTGTCCCTGCGGGAGATCGCCCGGCGGGCCGGGGTCTCCCACGGAGCCCCGCGCCGCTACTTCCCCACACACCAGGAGTTGCTGTCCGCCATCGCCCGCCGTGGCTTCACCGACCTCGGAGCCCGGGCGGCGGAGTCGGTCGCCGGCAGCGAGGCATCGTCTCCCCGTACTCAGCTCACGACGCTGGGGCGGGTGTACCTGGACTTCGCGCTGAGCAACCGCGGAATGTACGAGCTGATGTTCCGTCACGATCTACTGGAGAGCAATCGGTTGGGGCTCCGCGAGACGAGCCTGCCGCTGTTCGGCGCCCTGGTGGACCTGGTGGGCCAGGTGCGCCCCGAGGCCGACGTCCCGGTCGTCGCGGGCGCGTTGTGGGCGAACCTGCACGGGATCGCCCAGCTGTGGAGCTTCGGCAGCCTCCAACTCACCACGGGCGCCGAGGACTTCGTACCCCTTCT
The DNA here is from genome assembly GCF_040683495.1 of Streptomyces sp. NPDC093544. NCBI lineage: Bacteria > Bacillati > Actinomycetota > Actinomycetes > Kitasatosporales > Streptomycetaceae > Streptomyces > Streptomyces sp. NPDC093544. Next base: position 10,711 of record NZ_JBFBEA010000038.1, read on the forward strand.
GCATGCGGCGTTGGACGCGCACCTCGGGCCCGACCCTCGATGAACTCGCGCCTGCATCGTCCGCTCACGCTCGCGAGCAGTGTCATAGGTGCCGTGATCGTCGCCCTGGACGGCACCGTGCTCACCGTCGCGCAGCCCACCCTGCAACGCGATCTGCACGCCACCTTCGCGCAGGTCCAGTGGACGAGCACCGGGTATCTCATCACGGTGGCGTGCCTGTTGGTGTTCGCGGGCCGGCTCGGGGACCGGTACGGGCACCAACAGGTCTTCGCCGTGGGGATCCTGGGGTTCGGCGCGGCGTCGGCGGGGATCGGGTTCGCACCCGGGATCGGCTGGGTGATCGGACTGCGGGTCGCGCAGGGCGTGTTCGGCGCCCTGCTGCAACCCGCCACGCTGGGGATGCTGCGCGCCGGGTACCCCGCCGACCGGCTCGGGATGCCGATCGCGCTGCGCACCAGTGCCATCGGTCTCGCGGCCGCCGCCGGTCCGGTGATCGGCGGAGCACTGGTCACCGCCCTCGGATGGCGCGCGGTCTTCTTCCTGAACGTCGTGCCCGCGCTGCTCATGGGCGTGCTGGCGCTCGCCGTCCGGGGCCCGGCGCGGAACCGGGCCGCCTCGGGCGGGCTCGACATACCGGGGGCCTGCCTGCTCGCGGTGGCCCTGGTGAGTCTCGTCCACACCCTGGTCGGGATACCGGAGACCGGCTGGACGACGGCGTCCACACTCGGGCTGCTCGTGGTCGTGGCCGCGGGAGCCGCGTTCGTACGTCACGAGCGCCGCACCGCGAGCCCGTTGGTGCCGTACGACGTGCTCGGCTCTCCGACCATCGGTGCGGCGCTCGGCATCCTGGTGGCCGCCTCGGCAGCGATGCTTGGCTCACTCTTCGTCGGCAGTTACTACCTTCAGGGCGCCCTGGATCTGGACCCCCTGCAGACCAGCCTGCGGGCCCTGCCCGGAGCCGTGATGATGGTGCTGGGCGCGCCGGTCGCTGCCGTCCTGCTGCGCCGGCAGGGTGCGCGCCGGACGACGCTGGCCGGGATGACCGTCCTGACCGCCGGGGTCCTCCTGCTCTCCCGGCTCGACCGGACCTCGACCGCCGTGCCGATCGGCAGCGGATTCCTGCTGCTCGGCGCCGGTTTCGCGACCGTGATGGTCACCGCGACGGCGGTCCTCGTACGGCACGCCCCGGCGGAGTCGGCAGGTGTGGCGGGCGGGCTCCAGCAGACGGCGATGAATGTGGGGCCCACGCTCGGCGTCGCGGCGGCGACCCTGCTGATGACCCGCACGACCAGTGTCACCATCGGCCCACCGCTGACGGCACTCGCGGGCGTGTCCGCGCTCGGAGCACTGCTCGCGCTGAGGCTACCGGGGTCCGCGAGGTCGCCGTGGCGCAATCGCAAGGAGTCCATCAACAAGTGCGGGGCAGACGACGGTTCATGAACCAGTAGGGGACCATGAAGCGAGTTGGTCCAAGAGCCGCAGCCCGGAGGAGAGCCAAATGGGACATCTGCGACAGGAGGCCGAGCCGCACGAGGCCGGCCTCGATCCGAAGGCGCTGGCCCGTCTCGATCAGCATTTCGCCCACCTGGTCGACGACGGCAGACTCCCCGGGTATCTGGTGTCCGTCTCACGGCACGGCCGCATCGCCCACCTCACCACGTACGGCTGCCGCGACCGCGAGGCCGGGCTCCCCGTCGAGACCGACACCTTGTGGCGGATCTACTCGATGACCAAGCCGGTCACCTCGGTCGCCGCACTGATGCTCCTCGAAGAGGGCCGCCTCCGGCTCGACGACCCCGTCGCCGACTTCCTCCCGGCCTTCGCCGACCCACAGGTGTACGTCGACGGATCCGGCCCGGACACCAAGACCCGCCCGGCCGCACAACCCATCCTGATCCGACACCTGTTGACCCAGACGGCGGGCCTGACCTTCGGCTTCTACCACTCGCATCCCGTCGACTCGCTGTACCGGGACGCCGGTCTGGAGTCGTCCGTGCCGTCGGGTGCGGATCTGGCCGAGACCTGCGAGGCGTATGCCCGACTGCCGCTCCAGTTCGAGCCGGGCACGCAGTGGAACTACTCGGTGGCCACCAACGTGCTCAGCCGTGTCATCGAGGTGATCTCGGGCCAGGGCCTCGACGAGTTCCTGGCCGAGCGGATCTTCGCACCACTCGGTATGAAGGACGCCGGATTCTGCGTCACGGACGAACAGGGGGGCCGGCTGGCCGAGTTGTACGGCGAGGACGACGAGGGCCGGATCACTCCGATCGCCGGGCTGCCCCTGCACGGCCGCCCGCGCTGTGTTTCCGGGAGCGGCGGCATGGTGGCCACGGCCCACGACTACCACCGATTCATGGAGCTGCTCCGCCTGCGCGGGGAACTCGACGGCACCCGCCTGCTGAAGCCCGAGACCGTGGACCTGATGGTGTCCAACCACCTCCCGGACAACGCCGACCGCCGCACCTTCGGCAGCCCCGTCCACCAGGAACCCGGCAACGCGGGCCTCGGCTTCGGTCTTGGCGTCTCCGTCGTGGTGGACCCGGAGATCACCCAGTCCCCGGCCGGGCAGGGCGCGTACGGCTGGAGCGGCGTGGCGAGTACGACGTTCTGGGTCGACCCGGCCAACGACCTGACCGTGCAGTTCCTGACCCAGCTCCGCCCCACCTCCTCCCACTTGATCTTCCGCGAGCTGAAGCGGCTGGTGCAGGAGGCGGTGCTGGACTGAGGCGGCTCACCCCCACCCGCCCGGCTCACCCGACTCACCCGCTCACCCCACTCGCCCGGCACACCCCACTCACCCGGCTCGCAAGGTGAAGTCCACTCCGTCCTGGGCGAGTTCGGCCAGCCACGCCTCGGACCGCTCCGCCGTCTCGGCCGCCCGGCTGAGGCCCGGCGGGAGCGTGCCGTCGAGGATGTGGCGGACACCGAGGGCGAGGGTGCGGGAGACACAGCGGGCCATGGCGCTCTCGTCGGCGGTGCCTTCCAGGTCGAGGAGGTACCGCCCCGACCAGTCCTCCCCCGGGCCCGGACCGCCGCGTACCTCCAGCGATACGGCGAGGACGACCCGGTCACGGTCGGCCTCGGTGGTCGGATAGGCCGCCGCCAACTCCTGTGCGAGGGCGGCGATGCGCTGGTCGTCGCCCGCCTTCAGCTCCTCGAAGACGGCGTCCCAGGCGTGCAGCCAGCCGTCGAGGCGGAGGGTGCCGCGTACGAAGCTGCCCGGTTTCCAGGCCTCGGGAAGCCCGTACTGGTCGAGGAAGGGGACGCTGTCGCGGTTGGGGTAGACCTCGAAGGTCTCGCCGTCGATCTCATGGGGGCGGGTCGCCTCCCAGGGGCGGACGGCCGTCGTCACCGCGCCGTCCTCGACATAACGGGCGGGCGAGCGCAGAGCGCCCAATACCCCCGCCGGTGCCCAACTGAAGCGGTACTTGAAGTCGTTGGGCACGGCCGGGATGCCACCGCAGTACGAGGTGAGGCTGTACGAGGCGGCCGACTCGGCGCCGATCGCCTGCTGGGCGCGGGCGATCAGACTGTGCGCGAAGAGATGGTCGATGCCCGGGTCCAGCCCGCACTCCGTCAGCACCACGACACCCGCCCGCTCTGCCGCCGGCACCTGCTCCAGGACCGCGTCCGACACATAGCTGGAGCAGGCGAAGTGGGCGCCGTGCGCGACGCATGCGGCGAGCAGCGGGGCGTGTTCGGGCGCCGGCAGCATGGAGACGACGACGTCTCCGGGGGCGAGTTCGGCGGTGAGTGCGGGAAGCGTGTACGCGCGAGGCTCGGCGCGCCCGCTCAGACCCCGGGCGGCCAGGCTCCGTTCGGCACGCTCCTCGGTGCGGTGCCACAGTCGTACGCGCGCGGCGGCGTCGCAGATCGCGGCGAGACCGCTTCCGGTGGACAGGCCCGCACCGATCCAGTGCACGGTGCCGCTCGCGCCCTTCGCCTCAGTCATCGCGGAACTCCCCATCTCTTGTGCCTCGTCAGCCGATTTCAGTGCAGGCTCGGTGGAACCGGTCGAGACCGCGGCCCCACGCCCCGCCGGTCCCGAAGTCCAGGAGCAGCGGCAGCAGCGCCGCCGAGAAGTCGACACTCGCCTCGCGCGGCAGCAGCGACGGCAGATTGTCGATGGCGATCAGATCGAGGGCGGGCCTCTCACGCAGTCGGCGGACGGGATCCGTCCAGTCCGTGGTGGTGTCGTAGATCGGCAGGACGTTCATGGGCGACCCGACATCGCAGGTGACGTCGCACAGCGTGCGCAGCCGGCGGCCGGGCTCGTCGAGGTCCTTGTCGGTGAGGAAGGGCGGGATCGGCCGGGTGGTCAGCACGGTGTTGACCATCAACTCGTGTGCCAGCAGGGCGGGTCGGTCCAGGTCGCGGGTCTCTTCGAGGTCCCAGCAGGTGGGCTCGACCCCGGCCGTCTCCAGCGCGGCCCGCGCGCCCCGGCCGCTTCGGCCCAGGGCGCCGATCACCAGAGCCTTCGACTCCGAGCCGTCCGGTGCCAGTTCCGCGTCCAGCTCCTCCTTGGAGGTGGGCCGCAGCGGGGTCCGGAGCCTGCCCCTGTGGTGCAGGACGGCCAGGGCGGCACCGAGATATCCGGCCCAGTAGCCGAAGGCGGCGAGCCTGCGCCCGTCGTCGTCCACCAGATATTCGAGGTCGAGCAGGGCCCCGCCGCCCGTCCGGAACCTGCGCAGCAGGGCCTCCGCTCCGGGCTGCTGCTTGTAGGCATGCCCGAAGAAGACGTGGCGGTGTGTCAGTGCGGCCGGCTCGTCGGGGAGTTCCTTGAGTCCGAGGACGACCGCGTCCGGCGGTGCCGAGACCCAGGATCCGGTCTCGGCGACACGGCAGCCCGCCTCCTCGTACGCCTCGATCGGGAAAATCCGCTGCGGTGACTTCTCGACGGTGAGTGTGACGCCGCTCTCGACGAGTCGTCGGGCGTCAGCGGGCACGATCGGTGTGCGCCGTTCGGTCGTACGGGTCTCGTGACGGAGCCACAAATGGAGGGCTTTCATACGCAGTTGATCTCCGGGCGCAGGGCGTCGGCGGCGAAGCGTTCGGCGCTGAGGGGGCTGATGTCGACGAAGGGTACGCGGCCCAGGTACAGGTCACGGACCACCTCGCCGACCGCCGGTCCCTGGAGGAATCCGTGGCCGGAGAACCCCGTCGCGTACAGGAAGCGCGCACACGAACCCGCCTCGCCGATCAGCGCGTTGTGGTCCGGTGTCATCTCGTACAGGCCCGCCCAGCCACCCGTACGGCGGAGGTCGAGCAGGGCGGGCGCGCGTCGCTCCATGGCCTCGGCCAGGCGTGGGATCCAGCGGTCGTGGGTTTCCGTGGCGAAGCCGGGGGTCTCGTCGGGGTCGGACATGCCGAGCAGGAGACCGGGTCCCTCGGTGTGGAAGTAGAGGCTGCTGGCGAAGTCGATGGTCATCGGGAGGTCGGGCGGCAGCCCCGGGACGGGTTCGGTGACGGCGATCTGCCGGCGCAGCGGCTCCACCGGCAGGTCCACGCCCACCATCGCGCCGAGGGCCCGCGACCAGGCGCCGGCCGCGCAGACGACCGTGTCGGTCTCGATCCGGCCCCGGCTGGTGACCACGGCCGTGATCTCGTCACCGCGCAGTTCGATGCCGGTGACCTCGCAGTGCCGCAGCACGGTCGTGCCGTGCCGTCGGGCCCCCGCGGCATAGCCCTGGACGACGGACTCGGGAGTGCAGTGACCGTCGTCCGGTGAGAAGGCCGCCGCGAGCAGCCCGTCGGTGGTGATCAGGGGCGAGAGCCGGTGTGCCTCGGCAGGGTCGATCATGCGGCTGGGTACACCGAGCGAGTTCTGCAGCCGCACACCGGCCTCGAAGGACGCGACCTCTTCCGGTGTGGAGAGCAGGAACAGATAGCCGACCCGGTGCAGTCCGATGTCCTGGCCGAGCTCCTCGCCGAAGCGGGCGAACGCCTCCAGACTCCGGGCGCCCAGCTGGATGTTGAGCTCGTCGGAGAACTGCGCCCGGATCCCGCCCGCGGCCCGCGAGGTCGACCCGGAGGCCAGTTCGTCGCGCTCCACAAGCACCACGTCGGGTACGCCCGCACGGGCCAGGTGGTAGGCGATGCTCGTGCCCATCACCCCGCCGCCGATGACGACGACCCGCGCCTTCCGGTTCACCGGCGCGCCCCCTTCGCGCGGGCCGCGTGGATGACGGCCCAGGCCGCGGCGGCGTCCTGGATGCCGAGCCCGACGCTGTTGTAGAAGACGATGTCGTCGGGGTGCCTGCGGCCCGGGTGCGTGCCGGTGAGCACGCCGCCGAGCGGAATCAGATCCCCCGGGGCGAGCCGCCCGTACCGCAGCGCGTCGACGATCGGGCCGGCGTGCTCCGCCGCCGTCGCCGGGTCGTCGACGACCACCGCCGCGGCCCGCCGCAGGACCGCCGCGTCGACCTCGCTCCGGCTGGGCTCGAAGGAGCCGACGCTGACGACCGTGCACCCCGGAGCCAGCCACTCGCCCCGCACGACGGGCGTACTGCTGAGTGTGCAGGCCGCGACCATCGGCAGCCCCGCCACGGCTTCCTCGGCCGTCTCGACCGCTTTGACGGCGACACCGAGTTCGGCGGCGAGACGCTGCGCCGCGTGCGCCCGGCGGCCCGGGTCCGGGCTCCACAGCCGTACGGACCGCAGATCCCGCACCCGGGCGACGGCCCGCGCGTGGGCCAGGGCCTGCGTGCCGGAACCGAGCAGGCCCAGCTCCGCGCTGTCGGCATTGGCCAGCGCGTCGAAGGCGACGGCGCTCGCCGCGGCTGTCCGCAGGGTCGTCACCGCGGTGCCGTCCATGACGGCGGCGAGCTGCCCGGTGACCGGGTCGAGCGCGTTGATCACCGCGTGGACGGTCGGCAGCCCGGCCGCCGTGTTGCCCGGGTTGACGCTGCCGAACTTGGCGACGGTGCCGGTGTCCGGGGACAGCCGTGCGAGGTAGGCGAAGACGACGCTGTCGTCGAAGCGGCTGGGGTGCATGATCTTCCCCGGCAGCTCGGCGGTGCCGTCGCCGAGCGCGGTGAAGGCCGCGCGCTGCGAGGCGATCGCCGCATCCGTGTCGAGCAGCTCCCGCACCTGCTCGCGCGACAGATACAGCGGACCGGGGTCGGCGGCGTCTTCAGCGGCGTCGTCTTCTCTCATTCCTCAGTGATAGCCGTCTTTGCCGATCCGCAAAAGATCGCGGTCGACCAAGTGGCCTCCGTTGAGCTTGGGTCCGTTCAGCCGGGATCCGCCCAGGTGGACTCCGTCCAGGTGGGGGAGGTCGTGGTCCATGCGCTCGCGCTTGGTCAGCAGGTAGCTGAGGTTCTCCTCGCACGGCGGGATCAGCAGCGGGACCTGTTCGGCGACCTTGATGCCGTGGCGCAGCAGCGCCTCGCGCTTGCGCGGGTTGTTCGACATCAGCCGTACGGACCGTACGCCGAGGTCGTGCAGGATCTCCGCGGCGACCCGGTAGTCGCGGGCGTCCACCGGCAGGCCCTGGGCGAGGTTCGCCTCGACGGTGTCCATGCCCTCCGACTGGAGCTTCATCGCCCGGAGCTTGGCCAGCAGGCCTATGCCCCGGCCTTCGTGGCCCCGGAGGTAGACGAGGATGCCGCGTCCCTCCGCCACGATGGCGCGCAGCGCGGCGGCGAGCTGGTCACCGCATTCGCAGTGCATGGACCCGAAAGCGTCCCCGGTCAGGCACTCCGAATGCAGTCGGGTGAGGGTGTCCCCTTCTCCGATGCCATCCAAGTCCCCGTACACCAGAGCCACTTGTTCCTCTCCACGGTCGTGGTCGAGGTAACCGACGGCATGGAAAGCTCCGTACACAGTGGGCAATGGTGCAATCACGACGCGTTCGACACCTGTGTGGTGGGCATTCCCGCCGAGTACTCCAAAGTTATCTGTCATGATCTGATTCCTAAGCAGAGTCGAAAGGCCGTGAAAACATGAGTGGTTCGGGAACGCGCTCGACGGTATCCGGTCTGTTGCCGGTTGACACCACGGAGGACGTACGGGCGCGGGGGGCGGGTGTGTCACGGCAGGTCGCCGTGCTTCCCGTCGGCAGCTTCGAACAGCACGGTGCGTTCCTGCCGCTCGCGACGGACACGCTGGTCGCGTGTGCCATCGCGCGGGAGGTCGCGGCCGCGTATCCGGTCCATCTCCTTCCTCCGGTGACGATGTCCTGCTCGCACGAGCACGCCGCGTGGCCGGGGACCGTCAGCATCTCTTCCGTCACGCTCCACGCGGTGGTCAGGGACATCGCCGACTCGCTCCGCCGGTCGGGCGTCGACACCCTGGTGGTGGTCAACGGACACGGTGGAAACTACGTACTGGGCAATGTGGTTCAGGAATCGGCGGGCAGCGGTACGCGCATGGCGCTTTTCCCGGCCATGGAGGACTGGGAAACCGCGAGGGAGCGGGCCGGCGTACAGACCTCGCTGCTCAGCGATATGCACGCGGGAGAAATAGAGACCTCCATTCTTCTGCACGCCCATCCGGAATTGGTGAAGGCCGGATATGAGACCTCCGATTTCCTCGCGGACGACCGACGGCACCTGCTCACTCTCGGCATGTCCGCCTATACCGAGTCCGGTGTCATCGGCCGGCCCTCGATGGCCAGCGCCGCGAAGGGGAAGGAACTGCTGGCCGCGCTGACCGAGGCGTTCGGGGCGTACTTCTCCCTGGTGACTTCGGCGAGACTGCCCTTGGAAGAGGGAAATCCGGAGACCGGAACCTCGTAGACCGGTACGGCGGAAACCGTGACTCCGGAGGCCAGTACGGCGGAAACCGGAACTTCGGAGACCGGCACTGCGGAAACCGGAACTTCGGCGGTCGTCGATCGTCGGCATTGATCGTGCCCTCCTGCGCTCTCCTCCCGGGGGCGCCGGAGCGCCGCCGACCACCGGACGACCAGGACGGCCACGCCGGGGAGGCTCGCGGCGAAGCTGAGCACTCCGTAGACAACGGCGACGGTCAGGCCCATGCTCGCGCCGAGCCCGGCGGCGCCGAACGCCCAGGCGGTGACGCCTTCCCGCGGGCCCCAGCCGCCGACGTTCAGGGGCAGGCCCATGGCGAGCAGGGCCAGCAGAGCCAACGGCAGCAACTCGGCGGCGGACGCGGTGGATCCGGCGACACGGGCCGCGAGCAGGAACATGGCCAGGTGACCGGCCATCACCACGACCGACGAGAGCGCAAGGCCGGGCCAGGTCCCGCGGGCGAGCAGGGCGCCGCGCGCTTCGACGAGCGCGGCGCGGACAGCCGCGAACCACTGGGAGCGGCGGCTGGGGGTCCGCACCCTGCGCACCACTCCGAGAGTCACCGCCGCGCACACCGCGACGATCGCGAGGACCAGCGCGAAGTGGCGCGTCTCCGCGAGCACCGGGGACGGCTGTGTGAGCAGCACCGCCACCGCGACGGCCGTGAACACGGCCTGGCCCGCGGTCCGTTCGAGGACCACCGCCCGTACGCCGCGACTGATGTCCCCTTCGCTCTGGCCGTGCCGTACGGCACGGTGCACATCGCCGAGGATCCCGCCGGGCAACGCCGCGTTGAGGAACAGGGCACGGTAGTAGTCCGCGACGGCCGGACCCAACGGCAGCCGGATCTTCAGCCCGCGCGCCACCAGACACCAACGCCAGGCGCTGAACACCGTGGTGAGCAGCCCGAGCCCGAGCGCCGCGAGCAGCGTCACCCCGTCGATCCGCCGCAGCCCGTCCAGAAAAACGCCGGTACCGAGCCGCCAGAGCAGCACACCGAGGATCGCGGCACCGGCGACCGTGCCGAGGTGGGTGCGGATCCGGCGGGAGGTGAAGCGGACGGGCTTCGAGCCCGTGCCCACCTCCGCCCCCGCGCTCACAGGGCCCCGCCCGTCGGCCGGGGCAACGCCAGCAGATCGCTGTGGTGAACGAGCACGCGCAGCTCGCCCGCGGCGAGCGCCGCCACACGGGACCGCAGATACGTCTCTGCGCGCGCGGCGAGTTCGGGTCGCTGCTCGCAGGCAGCGCCGACCCAGCCGCGCAGCCACTCCTCGGTCAGCGCGGCGGTGTCGGGACCGAGCCGCCACGGGCTCGGGTGGGTGCGGACCGTCGCGCCATAGCGGGCGAAGGCCTCGCAGGCGGCCGTGATGGATTCCGGGCCGAGCAGGTCACCACGGCGCTGGTGGGCGTTGAACGCCTCGGCGAACTCGGCGTCGAGCGGGTCGGCCGGTGTGAATTCGACCCGGCCGACGACGGAGAGCGTCAGCAGGGCCGGGACTCCGGCGCCCGCGCACGCCGCCGCGAGGCGGTCGATCTCGTCGCCGGTGAGGACGTCGAGCAGCGCGGAGGCGGTCACCAGCGAGGCCCCTGCCAGTGCCTCGGCGGTCAGCCGGCCGATGTCACCGCGCTGGGTTGTGACGGTGACCCGGCTGCCGTCGGCGGCCGCGCGTGGTGCGCCCACGGTCGCGAAGTGCAGAAGATAGGGGTCCCGGTCGTGCAGGATCCAGTGCTGACCGCCGTCGAGCCGAGGCGCCAGCCACCGGCCCATGGACCCCGTGCCGCAGCCGAGGTCGTGAATCACCAGGTCGCCGCCCCGCCCCGGCCTGTTCGCGAGCCGGATGCGCAAGGGGTCGAGCAGGTCGGACGCCCGCGCGGCGGCATCGGCGCCCTCGCGCAACTGCAGCCACTGGGGCGCGTACCGAGGGACGTCATCGGCGCCGAACGCGTCGACGCGCTCCCCCGGCGCACCCGCGCGCGCCTCGCGCCCGGACACGTCCGAAACATCCGATACGTCGGGCACGTCAGGCACATCTGGCAACTCCGACGGAGTGAGAGCCGTACTCATGCCGCCCTCCGGGGTTCCCGCGGCAGCCGTCCCAGGACGCCCGCCAGGCTGCGGGCCGTGGTGGCCCAGCCGTTCAGCGCGGAGCGTCGGCCGCGGGCGGCCGCCTTCAGACGACGGCGTACGTCGGCCTCGCCGAACCAGCCGCGCAGCTCCGCGGCGAGAGCGGCCGGGTCCTCCGGTGGTACGAGGATGCCGGGCACGCCGCCATCAGGCGCGCGACCGACCGCCTCGGGAAGCCCGCCGACATCGGTCGCCAGCACCGGGATGCCGCGTGCGAGCGCCTCGGTGACGGCCATGCCGTACGTCTCGGCGTACGAGGTGAGGACCATGAGGTCGGCGGCGGCATAGCTCGCGTCCAGCTCGGCGCCCGCCTGCGGTCCCACCAGGTGCAGCCGGTTGCCGAGGCCGTACTTCTCGATCAGGGCGCGGATCTGGGCGACGTACGCCGGATCCTGGCCGAGTCCGCCGACCATGACGCAGCTCCAGGGCAGGTCGGTGACGGTCGCGAGGGCCTCGACAAGGCGGTGCTGCCCCTTGCGCGGGGTGACCGCGGCGACGCACAGCAGCCGCGAGACCCCGTCGGTGCCGGAGGCGAGCGGCGCGATGTCGGCGCCGGGCTCGGCGACATGGACCCGGTCGGGGGCGAGCCCGTGGTGGGCCACCAGCCGGCGCACCGCCCACTCGCTGGTGGCCACGACGGCGGACACAGCCCGCAGCGTCGTACGTTCCTTGGCGTCCAGCTCGGCGGCCACGGCGGGCGCGAGTCCCGTCTCGTCGCCGAGCGGCAGGTGCACGAGGACGGTGAGGGAGAGCCGCTCGGCCTCGGGGACGATGATCTCGGGGACACCGCAGGCGACGAGCCCGTCGAGCAGGACGGTCGTGCCGTCGGGCAGGTCCCGGAGCGTACGGGCGAGTTCCGTACGGGCGGCGGCGCCGGGGCGCGGCCACTCGCCTGGGACGGCATGCCGGTGGACCTGCCAGCCGAAGCCGGGGAGGTCCAGGCAGAGCCGCCGGTCGTACGCGTTGCCGCCGCTCGGCGCGGCCGGGTCGTCGACACCGCCCGGCATCACGAAGTGCACGGAGCTCAGGGACATGGGAATGATCTCGGCATTCTGGAGAGCCGCACTCTGCACCGGCACGTAGTTCAGGGAAGCCTGGTTCCCGCTCACGGACGCCTGGTCGATGGTCGTGTCGGTCACAGCGCACGCTCGTAACTCGCCCAGGCGATGTGCGACTCGTGCAGGGTGACGGTGATGCCCACGAGCCCGTGGGCGCCCTCGCCCAGTGCCCCGGCGTGGACGCGGTCGGCGAGCCGGTCGGCGATGACCTTGGCCAGGAACTCCGTCGAGGTGTTCGTGTCCTTGAAGACCGGTTCGCTGTCGAGGTTGCGGTAGTTCAGGTCGCTCACTACAGCGCCGAGCTCCTGCGTGGCCAGCCCGATGTCGACGACGATGTTGTCGTCGTCCAGCTCGGCGCGCCGAAAGGTGGCGTCCACCAGGAACGTCGCCCCGTGCAGGCGCTGCGCGGGTCCGAAGACCTCGCCACGGAAGCTGTGGGCGATCATCAGGTGATCGCGAACGGTGATGCTGAACAACGGACGACCCTCCAGGTGCGGTGCGTCTGATCCCCTGCCGGGACCGTGCCGTGTAGTACGGCTGGTCCGTTCTCCTTGTTCAGCTGCGTGTTCCCCTTTCTTCAGAGGTCAGGCAGCTTGTTCCGGACTCAAACCCCGTCGTAGACCACACGGTGACACAAGGCGGGTATTGATCCGGACGACAATTTGCCCATCACGTCGGGCAGTTCCTCGAATCGGCACTCGCCCGTGACAAGCGCGTCGAAGGCGGGTTCGGCGAGCAGTTCGAGGGCGAGCGCGAACCGGTCGGCGTAGGTGCGGCCCGCTCGCCGCGCCGGGGAGAGGGAGCCGACCTGGCTGCTGCGGACCGTCAGGCGCCGGGAGTGGAAGGCCTCGCCCAGCGGCAGGCTGACCCGCCGGTCGCCGTACCAGCTGAGTTCGATCACGGTTCCTTCCGGGGCGAGGAGCTCCAGCGCCCTCGTGAGCCCGGCCTCGGTGGCACTGGCGTGCACGACGAGGTCCAGGTCGCCCGCCGCGTCCTCGGGAAGCGCGAAGTCGACGCCGAGCGCCCGCGCGATGTCACCGCGTGCCGGATCGGCGTCGACGAGCTGGACCCGTACCCCCGGGAACCGGGCGAGGAGCGCGGCGACGGAGCAGCCGACCATGCCACCGCCCACCACGGCGATCCGGTCGCCGATCAGCGGCGCCGCGTCCCACAGGGCGTTCACCGCGGTCTCCACGGTCCCGGCGAGCACGGCGCGCGAGGCGGGCACGGAATCCGGTACGAGGGTCACGGCGCTCGCGGGGACGACGTAGCGCGTCTGGTGCGGATAGAGGCAGAAGACGGTCCGGCCGAGCAGCTCCGGGGGCCCCTCCTCCACCTGGCCGACGTTGAGATAGCCGTATTTCACGGGTGCGGGGAAATCGCCGTCCTGGAACGGTGCGCGCATCGTGGCGTACTGGTTCTCCGGTACGCCGCCGCGGAAGACGAGGGTCTCGGTGCCCCGGCTCACTCCGGAGTAGAGCGTGCGCACCAGCACCTCGCCCTCGGCGGGTTCCGGAAGGACGACTTCCCGTATCTCTCCGTGGCCCGGCGCGCCGAGCCAGAAGGCGCTGGCTGTGAGTTTCATGAGCGTCCCCTGAACGATCCGGCAGATCTTCACGTACGGAGCTGTGACAAGCCGCGCACTGTACGCGGCGCTGATCGACTCTGTCATACGGCCGGAGGACTAGCGGTGGCCCTGAACAACACATACGACCTGAGGCTCCCCCACCAGGAGACCATTGTCGGAGCGGGTGTGCAGCTCCTGGTTCTGGCCCTGCTGGGCTCGGCGATCGGCATGGGCCCTGCGGGCTGGCTGACGGGTCTGGCCTTCGCGATCTCCACCTGGGCGGTGCTGAACCGCGCCCTGCGCCGCTCGCAGCCCCGCACCTTCGGGCCCGCCAACCGCGTCACCCTGGGCCGGGCCATCCTCGTCGGCGGCGTCACCGCCCTGGTCGCGGACTCCTTCCGGAGCTCGCCGCCGGTCACCCTCCTGGTCGGTCTGACGGCGGTCGCCCTGATCCTCGACGGCGTCGACGGCAAGGTCGCCCGCCGCACGGGCACCTCGTCAGCCCTCGGGGCCCGCTTCGACATGGAGGTCGACTCGTTCCTGGTCCTGGTGCTGAGCGTGTACGTCTCCATGTCGCTCGGCCCGTGGGTGCTGCTGATCGGCTCGATGCGCTACGTCTTCGTGGCGGCGTCCTGGGCGCTGCCGTGGCTGAACGCCCCGCTCTTCCCTAGCATGGCGCGCAAGACGGTCGCCGCCCTACAGGGGATCGTGCTGCTCGTCGCGGCCGCGGGAGTGCTGCCGTACGAGGTGATGGCCGGGGCTGTGCTGCTGGCGCTCGGGGTGCTGGTCTGGTCGTTCGGACGCGACATCGGCTGGCTGTGGCGGTCAGGAGCGCAGGGCGAGCGCGCCTTCGAGTGAAGCCCGGCAACCGTCCCCGCCCGCGGGAGAGTTGAGGATTCAACGTCGACTAATGTGTGCCCACGTCAGGCGGACGACGGTGTATGAGGAGCTGAGCAGCATGAACGAGCGGTCGGCGGGCGGAATGGTCCCGATCAACTCCTCGGTGGCGCATCCCGCGCGGGTCTACAACGCCTGGCTGGGCGGCAAGGACAACTACCCGGCCGACCAGGAGGCCGCCGAGCTGGCCGCCTCCGCCAATCCGGAGATCATCCCCGCGGTCCGCGCGAACCGGGCCTTCCTGGGTCGGGCGGTGCGCGAGCTGGCCGGAGTGGGCATCCGGCAGTTCCTCGACATCGGTACCGGCATACCGGCCGCGGACAACACCCACGAGGTGGCCCAGCGGATCGATCCCGGCGCCCGGGTGGTGTACGTCGACAACGACCCGATCGTGCTGGCCCACGCCCGCGCCCTGCTCGTCAGCACCCGGGACGGTGCGACGGACTACCTCAACGCCGACCTGCGCGACGTGGACCACATCCTCAGCGCGGCGCGGGACACGATCGACCTGTCGCAGCCCGTGGGCCTCATGCTGGTGGCGATCCTGCAGTACATCCCGAACGCCGATGATCCCTACGCCATCGCACGCCGCCTCCTCGACGCGCTCGCCCCCGGCAGCCACGTGGTCCTCTCGCACCCCGCGTCGGACATCGGAGCGGACGAGGTCGCCGAGTCGATGCGCGTCTACAACGAGCGGGCCGCCGCGCACGCGTCCGCGACACCCCGCACGCAGGCCGATGTCACCCGGTTCTTCGACGGTACGGAGATCCTGGCCCCCGGAGTCGTGCAGCTCCCCCAGTGGCGGCCCGGCCCGAACGACGTACCGCCCGCCGGCCCGCTGCCCATGTGGTGCGGGGTCGGACGCAAGGCGTAGGCGTCCTGGGACACGATTGACCGGACCTCGTGTCCCAGCACCCGGCCCGTGTCCACCTTCGGGGAGACCAGCCGGGTGCGGGTGAGGGCCAAGGAGAGGCCCCGCTCGCGGTCGGCGAAGGCGATGCTGCCGCCGCTGCCGTGATGACCGAAGGACGTGAGTTCACCGGCTGTTTCGGGCAGGCCCAGGAAGTAGCCGAGGCCCTTGGTGTATCTGCTGAGGAACGTCTTGTCCTTGCCGTCGACGGCCACCGCGGAGGCGAGCCGCATCCGCTCCGGGGTGAGCAGCCGTACGCCGTCGACCTCGCCGAGGAGCGCGGCGTACATGCGGGCCGCCGCCCGCGCTGTGGTCGTACCGCCGGCGGGCAGGTCCGCGAGCAAGTAGTCGCGGCGGTTGGCCAGTTCGGCGGTGGTCCACACACTGCGGTTCCGCGCGACGAGCCGGACGAAGGGCACGGACGGCGGCAGGCTCGCCAGGTACGCCGCCCAGTCGCCCTCCACCAGCGGTGCCGTGCGCGCCAGTTCACTCTCCGGCAGTCCGAAGAAGAGCTCGTCGGCGACGCCGAGCGGCTCCGTGACGTACACACGCAGTGCCTCGGCCGGACTCAGGCCGGTGATCCGGCGTACGGTCTCACCGAGGATCCAGCCGAACGTCCAGCCGTGGTAGCCGCTGGCGGTGCCGGGCTCCCACAACGGTTCCTGCGCCGCGACGATCGCGCACATCGTGTCCCAGTCGCACAGCTCGGCCGGGGTGATGGCGGCGGGCAGCTGCGGTACGCCCGTCGCGTGGGTCAGGGCGTGCCGTACGGTGGCGCGGCCCTTGCCGTGGGCCCCGAACTCCGGCCAGTAGTGGGCGATCGGGGTGTCGTAGTCGACCAGCCCGCGGTCGGCGAGGACATGGACGAGGGTGGCGGTGAAGCCCTTGCCGAGCGAGAAGCTGTGGATCAGCGTGTCGGGTGCGACGACGCTGCCGTCGGAGGCGTCGGCCACACCCGCGCACGCGTCGACGATCAGCTCGCCGTCCAGATACACCGCCAGCTGGAGACCGTTCTCCTGCCCCGACTCCACGAGCCGTTCGAGGACGGCGCCGACCCGCGCCCGCATCTGTGCACCCACACCGTCGCGACTCACCTGGGCATCATGGCACCGGGCTTCGCCTCCGTGCGGGACACCTCCTCGGAGGATGCGCGGGGCGTGCCGGACATCCGCCCGGCGCGCTGCGCCGGCACGAGGAGCGCCGCGAGTGCCGCCGCGAGGCAGAGCAGGGCGAGCAGGGTGAAACCGTGGGTGTATCCGGAGGCGTACGGGAGGCCCGAGGGCTGGAGGCGGCTGGTGACCAGGACGCTGGTCACGGCCGCGCCGATGGAGCCGCCGATGGTGCGGATGTTGGCGTTCATACCGGTCGCTGCGCCGGTCTGCTCGGGCGGGACGCTGCCGACGATCAGGTTGGCCATCGAGGCGAAGGCCAGTCCGATGCCGAGGCCGAAGATGCCCGCCGCGAAGGCGACCTGCCACTGCTCGTCGTGCCAGAGGGCGAGGAAGCCGCAGGCCACGGCGCCGAGCGCGGCGCCGGCCGTGAGCAGTTTCTTGGCGCCCAGTACGGGTTGCAGGCGGCCGCTGAGCACGCCCGAGCAGAACATCGCGATGAGCATCGGCAGCATGAGCAGTCCGGCCGCGGTGACGCTGGCGCCGAAGCCGTAACCCGCGGAGCTGGGGGTCTGTACGAAGCCGGGGAGGAAGGACCAGATCGAGTACATGCCCGCGCCGAACAGCAGCGCTGCGACGTTCGTGGTCCACACGGCGGGCAGCCGCATGATGCGCAGGTCGATCAGCGGGGAACGGGAACGTGCCTCGGTCAGCAGCCACAGCGCGAAGAGCAGCACGGCGGCGGCGAACAGTCCGATCACCCGGGCCGACCCCCAGCCCCACTGGCCCGCCTGGCTGAGCGGGAGCAGCAGGGCCACCAGCCAGCCGGACAGCAGGACGGCACCGAGCCAGTTGACGCGTCCCTCGGCCCGGCTGGGCGACTCGGGAATGTAGCGCAGGGCGATGAGTGTGGTGACGGCGACGATGCCGACGGGGAGCCAGAACAGCCAGCGGTAGTCGAGCGCGGTCACGATGGGACCGGCCGCGACCATGCCGACCCCGCCGCCTGCGGCGATCACGGCGGACAGGTTGCTGATGCTGGGGCTGACCTCAGCGGGGGTGAACTCGTCCCGGATGATGCCGAAGGACAGCGGGAACAGCGCACCGCCGATGCCCTGGACGACGCGGGCGACGATCAGCAGGCCGATGGTCGGCGCGAGCGCGGCGAGCAGACAGCCGATCGTCACGGTCACCAGGACGGCGACGAGGGTGCGTTTCTTGCCGATCAGGTCGCCGACACGGCCGAGGATCGGGGTGAAGACCGAGGCGGACAGCAGGTACGCCGTCATCACCCAGGTCGCGGTGGACTGTGAGGTGTGCAGGGCCTGCTGAACGGTCGGCAGGGCCGGTGCGATCAGCGACTGGAGCATGGAGAACACGCCGGCACCGGTCGCGAGGACCGCGAAGGTGAGGCGGGTGGACTTCCGGGGCATCAAAGAGCCTCTCCGAGCAGAACAGAGCGGAGCCAAAGAGTGGAGCTGAAGCGCTGCGAGGCAGCGGTGAGCACGCCGACGACCACGCTGAGCGGTCGCCGAAGGACGGTGAGGGCGGGCGGTGCACAGGACGCAGGGCCCGGTATGCGGTCGAAACGGGGGTGGGGGCGTCGATGACGCGTGCTGCCGCACGCGTCCACGCGGAACTCACCCCGACTGGTAAAGTGGAGGTACGCCTCCACTGTAGCGGAGGCATACCTCCGCTTCAACCTCGGACCGCCCCGGGAGGCAGCAGTGACGGCTCAGCCGTTCCCCGTCAGCGAGATCGTCGCGGCCCGGCGCCCGCACCGTAAGGACGCCGCGCGCAACTACGACGCCCTGATGACCGCTGCCCGCGAGGCATTCGCGGAGAACGGCGCCGAGGCCTCGCTGGAGGACATCGCTCGGCGCGCGGGCGTGGGCGTCGGCACGCTCTACCGGAACTTCCCCACCCGCCGCCACCTCTTCGAGAGCGTCTACGCGGCCGAGGTGAACGACCTGTGCCGGGTCGCCGAGGAGGTCGCCGTCCTGGAGCCGTGGGAGGCGCTGGCCTCGTGGCTGCGTCGCTTCGTCGACTACACCGTGACCAAGCGGGCCATCCGTGAGGCGCTCAACAACGAGTCGGAGATCTTCCTGGCCTGCCGCGACTCGATGTACGCGGCGGGCGGCCCGCTGTTCGAACGGGCACAGAAGGCCGGCCAGGCGCGTACGGACATCGCCTTCGACGACCTCCTGCGGATGGTCGCCGGAATCACCTCGACGAACTTCCTCGACGACGCCCAGCGCGACCGCGTCCTGGCCGTCGCCCTCGACGGTGTCCGCTCCGCCCGCTGAACCACCCGGCTTCCCTACGGGTACCGCATACGGCGCAAACCCCAACTGGCTAGACTGCGCACCCTCGTACACGTGATCGCACCACGTGCGAGCCTGCGCTCCCCGAAGGGTTTCGACGCTTGATAGCCATCGAAGATGTCAGCAAGCGATACGCCGACGGCACTGTGGCCGTCGATCGCCTGTCACTGCAGATACCGAACCACTCCATCACCGTGCTCGTCGGGCCTTCGGGGTGCGGCAAGACCACCACGCTCCGCATGATCAACCGCATGATCGAACCCAGCAGCGGCACGATCCGGGTCGACGGCGAGGACATCCAGCGCAAGCCGGTCAACGCCCTGCGCCAGTCCATGGGTTACGTCATCCAGAACGCCGGGCTCTTCCAGCACCGCACGATCGTCGACAACATCGCCACGGTGCCGCGGCTGCTCGGCTGGTCCAAGCAGCGTGCCCGGGCCCGTGCCGCCGAACTCATGGAACGGGTCGGCCTCGACAAGGACATGGCCCGCCGCTATCCGTACCAGCTCTCCGGAGGTCAGCAGCAGCGGGTGGGCGTCGCCCGTGCGCTGGCCGCGGACCCGCCGGTGCTTCTGATGGACGAGCCGTTCTCCGCGGTCGACCCGGTGGTCCGCCGGGGCCTCCAGGAGGAGTTGCTGCGTATTCAGGGCGAGTTGGGCAAGGCGATCGTGTTCGTCACCCACGACATGGACGAGGCGATCAGGATCGGCGACCAGGTCGCGGTGTTGCGCACCGGCGGCAAGCTCGCCCAATTCGCCGCTCCGGACGAGCTGTTGTCCTCGCCCGCCGACTCCTTCGTCGAGGAGTTCCTTGGCGCCGACCGGGGCATCCGCGGTCTGTCGTTCCTGTCCACGCGCGACCTCCCCCTCGACCGCTCCCGGATCCTCCCGGTCGGCACCGACTGGCAGGAGACCGCCGGGCGCATCGGCGCGGAGGCCCCGGCCCTGGTCACCGACGCAGGCGGCAAGCCGCTGGGCTGGGCCGACCTCACGGTGTGGAAAGGCGACGTCAAGACGCTGGAACCGTACGGGCAGAGCTTCGAGATCGGCCGGGACTCGCTGCGGGTTGCCCTGGACCGGGCGGTGCTCTCGCCCACCGGCCAGGCGGTCGCCGTGGACGGAGCGGGGAAGGTGCTGGGCCTCGTCGGACAGGAGAAGATCGCCGCGGCTATCCGCGCGGCCCGCCGGCAGCGGGCGGCCGAATCGCCGGAACTTCCGGTACAGGTGAAGGCCTCGCGATGAACGGCTTCTTCGACATCCCGAGCGACCTCCAGAGCAGCTATCTCGGCCTGATCTCCACTCATATGCAGGAGGCGCTGGTCCCGGTGCTCGTCGGCCTCCTGCTGGCGCTGCCGGTAGGCCTGCTGTGCGTCCGCTTCAACTGGATCTATCCGCCGGTCCTCTGGTTCACCACGGTGCTGTACGCGATCCCGTCGATCGCCTTCTTCGTGGTGCTCATCGACTACACGGGGCTGAGCAAGACGACCGTGATGATCCCGCTGAGCCTCTACAGCCTGGTGATTCTGGTCCCGGCGGTCGTCGACGGTGTCCGCTCGGTGCCCGAGGAGACGAACGCAGCCGCCACGGCGATGGGCATCGGTCCCGGGCGCCGTTACCTCCAGGTCCAACTCCCCATCGCCGTACCGGCGATCATGGCGGGACTACGGGTGGCGACCGCGTCGAGCATCAGCCTGGTCAGCGTCGGCGCGCTGATCGGCAACGAGGGGGCGCTCGGCAATCTGCTGACCACCGCGATGCTCTACCACCGCCCGCTCCTCGCCGTGAACTCGGTGCTCACCACCGCCGTCCTCGCGATCCTTGTCGACGCCGTGCTCGTCCTGCTGCGGCGCGTGCTCACCCCCTGGCAGCCGCCCTCCGGCCGCAGGACCGCACGCCGTACGTCCACGATCGCGGGCGCCGCCCGCACCCCGGAGAGCGTCTCGTGAACGTCCTCAACTTCATGCAGTCCTTCTTCAGCGACGGGTCCCACTGGCACGGGTACGACGGGATCCCGCAGCGCGTGTGGGAGCACGTCCAGTACACCGTCGGGGCGCTCGCGATCGCCGCGGCCGTCGGCCTGCCCATCGGGCTCGTCACCGGACACACCGGACGCGGTGGCAACGCACTGGCGTTCGTGGCCTCGGGGGCCCGGGCGCTGCCGACGTTCGGGCTGCTGGTCCTGATGTTCGTCTGGCTGGGCCTCGGCATCGTGCCCGTGATGATCCCGCTCGTGGTGCTGGCGATCCCCCCGATCCTCATCACCACCTACGAGGCGATCCGCACGCTGGACCCCTCCCCCGTCGACGCCGCCCGCGGCATGGGCATGTCGGAGGGGAAGATCCTTTTCCAGGTCGAGGTGCCGGCGGCGCTGCCGCTGATCCTCAGCGGTCTGCGCTCGGCGGCGATCCAGATCGTGTCGACGGCCACGATCGCGGCCTACGTGGCCCTGGGCGGCGTCGGCCGGTACATCCTGGACGGCCTCTACCAGCGCAACTTCGAGAAGGTGGCCGGCGGGGCCGCCCTCACGGCCGTCCTGGCGCTGCTCGTCCTCGTGCTGTTCTGGGTGGTGACCCGGGTGGCGGTGTCCCCGGGGGTCCGCAGGCGCCGTACGGCCTGACGGAAAAGCGAAAGGGGCGACGGGCCATGGCCCGTCGCCCCTTCTTCCGGCTACTTCTCCGCGGTGGCCAGGGCGTGTTCGAGGACGACGAGGAGCGCGTCACGTACCGATCCGCGGCTGCGGGCGTCGAACACGGTGAGCGGTACGTGCTCGCCGACGTCGAGGGCCCACCGTACGTCGTTCAGGTCGTGCTCGACCTTGCCGTCGAAGGCGTTTATGGCCACCGCGAACGGGATCTGGCGGTGCTCGAAGTAGTCGACCGCCGCGTAGCAGTCGTCGAGGCGGCGGGTGTCGACGATGACGAGCCCGCCGAGCGCGCCCTCGATCAGGTCGTCCCACATGAACCCGAAGCGCTCCTGGCCGGGGGTTCCGAACAGGTAGAGCTTCAGGGTCGGGTCGAGAGTGACGCAGCCGAAGTCCATGGCGACGGTGGTCGTCACCTTGTGCGGCGTGTGGGAGAGGTCGTCGACGCCCGCGGCGACCGAGGTGATGGACGCCTCGGTGGTCAGCGGCTCGATTTCGGAAATGGCGCCTACCGTCGTGGTCTTGCCCACGCCGAAGCCGCCCGCGATGACCATCTTCACCGGCAGCGGCGGCCGGGGACCCTGGGTGTCAGCGCTCACGGATCGCGCCCCGGGAGTCGGGGATAGCTCGGAGACCATCGATAACCCTTCGCAATACTGTGGCGTCGCGGGCGGAATCGGCCTGCGGTGCGTACAAGGCCAGTTGACCGTCGGCGCGCAGATCGTCGGCGAGCACCCTGATCACATTCAAGTGCATCCGCAGTTTCGCCGCGATCTCCGCCAGCGACTGCGGCTGACGACAGACCGCGATGATGTCGCGGTGCTGGTCGAAGACGAAGGCGTCGAGCGCGGCCAGACCCATGTCGGTCGCGACCACCTGGGTCTCGATCGGGATCGGCGGCACCAGACTGTCACCGCCCGCGATCCGTCCCGCGGTCAGCAGGAAAGGCCGGACAACCGACGCGGGAGGCTCAACTCCCCACGCGGTTTCATCGTCGCCTGATGGCTCGCCGGCCGTCGTCACGTCCTGATCCCTTCGCCTCGCGGGTCGTCATGGACCGGCGACGTCCTTGTCGACCGTCAACGTCGACCGTCAACCGGTCGGAGCGATGCCCACGGTGTTCTTGAGTTCCATGACCAGCTGAGGACTCAGGACGGCGCCCGCGCGATTGGCGAAGAGCGTCATCTCGTACGCGATGTTGCCGAGCTTCGCCTCCTTGGAGGCGACCACTCCGAGCACCGCGCCCGCGCCAAGGGCCGACACCAGGACGTGCCCCTCCTCCAGATCGATGATGACCTTGTTCAGGCCACCCAGCCCGTAGTTGCCGGAGGCCCCCATGGCGAGGCTGGTGATACCGGAGACGATCGCCGCGAGCCTCTCCGAGTCGGCCTGGCCGCGCAGTTGGGAGACCGCGAGCAGCAGTCCGTCGGAGGAGACTCCGATGACGTCGACGACCCCGGCGGTCTCGGTGGCGAATCGATTGAGCAGCCAATTGAAGTCGGCAGCGGCGGCCTTGACGTCCGTCACCGGTTCCGCGGCTCCGGATTCCGGCTTGCCTGTCCACATGGTCACTTGCTCGTGCCTTCCGGGAATGAGGATCTGTTGCTCTGATTGGTCTGTTCGCCCGGCGCCCCGGAGCGGTTCGCGCCAGGGTCCGTGCCCCTCGCCGCGCTCTCGCTCTGGGCCCGTAGCACCGCGGCCTCGAACTCGTCGAGCTCGGAGCGCGCGGCCTCCGGGTCGACGGGCTGCCAGGCGGGCGGCCGTGGAGTCGGCATGGGCTGCTTGGGCAGCCGGGTCGACGCGGTGGTGGCCGACAGGGTCGCACCGCGCACCCGGCGCCGCAGCGAACCGGCGCCCTCGACGGGGTCCGACGGGGCCATGCCCGAGTCGCCGTTGCCGCGTGGCCTGCCGAGTCCGTTGGTGGGATGGGCCAGGGCGTCCTCGCCTCCGGTTCCCGTCGCGGGTTCCTGCCTGCGTGTGTGGCCGGGGAATTCCTCGCCCGGGCGTGCACGGACCCTGCGGGGCAGGGCCGAGGCGCCGGGCGCCGACTCGACCGTCGCGGGACGCGGCTCGGGCGGGCCGGACCGGCGGGCGGCCGGCATGATGTGCGGGGCCCGCGTCGCGGCTCCCGTCGGGTCGGCGAGCAACAGGTGCGAGGAGGGGACCGCGACGGTGACGGTGACGCCGCCGCCGGGGGTGCGGGACAGGACGACTTCGATGCCCCAGCGCCGGGACAGACCGCCGACCACGAAGAGGCCGAGGACCTCGGTGGGCGCGAGGTCGAGTCGTTCGCGGCGGATCAGCCGGCCGTTCTCCTCGGCCAGCCGCTCGGGGCTCATCCCCAGGCCGTGGTCGATGATCTCGACGAGGGCGCCGCCGGTGGAACCGTGCCGCGGTCGCAGGACCACCTCGACGTTGCTGGAGGCCGGGGAGAACATCACCGCGTTCTCCAGCAGTTCGGCGAGCATCAGCGTCAGGTCGCCGACGATGTCCGGAGCGACGTTGACATCGCCCTCGGCGTGCGGGGTGACCCGCTGGTAGCCCTCGATCTGGCCGAGCGCGGCGCGGACGATGTTACTGAGCCGCATGGGACCGGCGTTGAGGCCGCCCTCACGGATTCCGGCGAGCAGCATCAGGCTGTCGGCGTTGCGCTGGAGGCGTACCGCGATGTGGTCGATGCGGTAGAGCCGTTCCAGTACCTCCGGGTCGGTCTCGCCGCGCTCCACCGAGTCGATCAGCGCGAGTTGGCGTGCCGTCAGGTTGCTGACGCGGCGGCCGACGTTGCCGAACATGACGGCGATGTTGCGGCGGCTCACGACCTGGCGCTCCAGCAGGGCGGTCGCGGTGACCTGAACCTGGTTGAAGGCCTCGGCGAGTTCACCGATCTCGTCGCGGACCGGCACGGGTACGGCGTCCAGACGCGGCGGACTCGCGTCCTCGGCGTCGTCGTCCGCGACCCTGGCCAGCTCCGTCCCGGCCGCGGCGGCCACGTGCTGGGCCGCCCCGGTGAGCGTCCGTACGGTCCGCAGTACGGAGCGGCGGACCAGCACGGAGAACAGGAACCAGGACACCAGCGCGAGCAGGGTGCCCGAGACCAGCCAGATGACTTCCCACCAGGCGTCGGTCGACGCGTCGTCGGCCTGGGTGGCGAGCTGGCCGATGAGCGACTGGGTGATCTTCAGCCGGCTCTCGGCCTGGCGCGCGTAAGTGGGTTCGGCGCTCAGCGCGTCGGACAGGGCGGTGCGCAGCTCCGCCGGGCTCCCGGCGATCAGAGCACTCGGGTCGACCTGTAGCTGGGCGAAGTGCTGCGCGATGACGCCCTGGTACGGGTTGTGTTCCATCCCGTCGATCGCGGCGGCCTGGTCGGGGCTGGCGAACCGGGTGAACCGGTCGGCCTGGGAGAGGTACTGGTCGTAGTCACCGACGGCGCTGGTGAACTCGATGAGCGCGTTGGCGTCGCCTGTCCGGGCCGCGAAGACGCTGGTCTCGAAGGACGCGTGGGCGGTGTCGGCGCGCAGCAGCGCGTCGAGCAGGCTGGCCGCGGAGGTCGAGGACGTATCGGCCTGGCCGAGCCTGAGGCCGTTGATGAGACCGTCGATCACCGATCCGTACGCGGGGTCGATGTTGTCGGCGGGGATGGGCCCCTGCTCGACCGTCTGGCGGAGGGTGTCCAGGCCCTCCAGCTCCCTGAGCACCTGGGCCTCGGCCGCGGGCAGCCGGTCCCCGAAGGCCGAACGGACGGCGTCCGCCTGAACGTTGACCTTCTGCTGCGCGTCGAGGTACGCGGAGGTGTTGGGCGCGCTGTCGCCGGAGCTCGCGGCCTCGTAGCGCAGGGAGACGAGGAGCGCCTGCCGGTGCTCGGCCTGCACGGTGTCGATGAGCTTGGTGACCTGCGCGCTGTCCCGCACCAGTTGGGCGGTGTCGGCGGCGGTCAGGGCCCGGTCGACCTGTGCGTAGATGACGTAGAAGAGCATCGCCGAGACGACCGCGAGCGGCACGATGACCAGGACGTTGAGCTTCCGACGGAAAGGCCAACGGTCAAGGAGGGGCGGAGTCCGACCTATTCGGGGGGCCACTGACGGCTCCTCCAGGACGGCTTTCCTGTGCGCGGGCACCAAACCTCCTTGACTTCATTCCATGGAAGCCCGCTGTCCGGGCTTGGTGGGTTCAGGGTCGCGACAGCGCGCTCAGGCCGGCAAGTGGAACAAGGCCCTCGACTCGGCCAACATTAGCGGCTGACGGAAGTGTTCGGCCATGATCAACCAAACTCCGACAGACGGATACGCCGGGTTCACACACATTTTGTGCACGATGCGCCCACAGGATGAAGCCGAACCGTCTCCAAAGGTGATGCAGAGTTGATCCCGCGGTGATCCTTTGGTCTCCGTCAGTGATCTATTCGTGTCTTGACGGTCCGTAAGTGGGCTCGCTTGGATCGTCTGGACCGTCGCCACGCCGTGCCTTTCGGCCCGCCGCCACACCCCACGCCAAGTCTGGATGACCAACGTGACATTCGCCAGAAGCACCCGAACGTCCGCAACGTACGCTGTTTCCCTGCTGGTTGTGGCAGCGGCCGCCCTGACGGGCTGCGGTTCCTCCGACTCCGGCAGCGACGACCCCTTGCAGGACGACGCCGCTGCCGGCGGGACGGTCGTGGTCGGTTCCAACAACTTCCCCGAGAGCATTCTGCTCGCCGATATCTACGGTGAGGCCCTCAAGTCCAAGGGCATAAAGGTCAGTTACAAGCTGAACATCGGCAGTCGTGAGACCACGTACGGACTTATCAAGAACGGCACGCTCACGGTCATGCCCGAATACAACGGCGCCCTTCTGTCGTATCTGGACGCCAAAGCGGTTCCGACTTCGGCCGAGGACACCATCAACCTCATCAACGCCGAACTCGACCCGAAGCTCACCCTGTTGGAGCCGTCCAAGGCCGAGGACAAGGACGCGGTCGGGATCAACGAGGCGACGGCCAAGCAGTACGGCCTGACCAGCGAGTCATCGATCGCCGACCTCGCCGACGTGGCCTCCGACCTGGTCATCGGCGGGTCGCCCGAGTTCCAGACCCGTCAGCAGGGGCTGCTGGGCCTGAAGTCGGAGTACGGCCTCGAATTCAAGTCCTTCAAGGCGCTGGACGCCGGCGGTCCGCTGACGGTCGCGGCCCTCAAGGGAAACAACATTCAGGCCGCGGACCTCTTCACGACGGACCCCACGATCAAGGCGAACAAGTTCGTCATCCTCAAGGACCCGAAGAACCTGTTCAGTTTCCAGAACGTGCTTCCGCTGGCATACAAGAGCGAACTCCCGGCAGAGGGAGTTTCCGTACTCAACGAGATATCGGCGAAGCTCGACACGGAAACCCTGATCGATCTCAACAGCCAGGTGCAGACCGACAGCAAGGACCCGCTGGACGTGGCCAAGGCGTGGCTGTCCTCCGCCGGACTGTCCTGACCGACGCGTGAGGGCCGGGGCGGACGTCCGTCCCGGCCGACGGCGCGATGATCCGCCGCACGCTCCGCGAGTTCCATGACGTCGTCATACTGCATGCAATACGAACTGTATGCAGTATGCTGACGGCTCCAACGGCCCCGGCTCGGAGGAGACATGGAAGATCTGGATCCCGCGGTGGTGCTGGGAATGGCTGCCCAGGCCCCCGACGGCATTGTGATCATCGACCGTGAAGGGCTGATCCGCTACTGGAACCGTGGAGCGGAGCGCATCTTCGGGTTCACCGCCGGCGAGGTCGCCGGCCGCAGCCTGGACATCATCATCCCCGAGAAGCACAGACAGCGTCACTGGGACGGCTTTGTGACGGCCATGGAGCAGGGGACCAACCGGTACGGCGACGCGGACCTGCTCGCCGTTCCCGCGCTGGGGGCGGACGGCCGCAAGCTCTCCATCGAGTTCAGCGTGGTGCTGCTGGCCGATCCCGACGGCGGCGCGGCGCACTGCGGCGCGGTCATCCGGGATGTCACCGCGCGCCGGGCCCGGGAGAAGGAGCGGATCCGCCGCAACGACGCCGCCGCGGAACACACCACAACCTGAGACGCACCACCGAAGCACCGGGCCACCGCCGCGACACGCGACGGTGGCCTTCCTTCGTCCTACGCACGCTCCGACGCCCCGCTGACATGCCGGTACCCCGCGTGCGGACCTCGCACGCGGGGTACCGGGTCATTTCAGCCAGGGGCCGGTCAGGCGACGACCTTGCCCTCGTGCAGCCTGCGGATGTCGTTGGCGTCGTAGCCGAGGTCCGCGAGCACCTCGTCGGTGTGCTCGCCGAGCAGCGGCGCACCCTCGATCTCGGGCTTGAAGCCGGAGAACTTGATCGGGCTGCCCACCGTCAGGTAGGTGCCGCGCTCCTTCTGCTCGACCTCGACGATCGTGCCGCTCTTGCGCATGTCGGGGTCGGCGGCGAGCTCCTTCATGCTGAGCACGGGCGCGCAGGGCACGTCGAACGTGCGCAGGATGTCGACCGCCTCGTACTTCGTCTTGTCGGCCAGCCACTTCTCGATCTCGCCGAAGATGTCCATGATGTGCGGCTGACGGGCCAGGGCGGTGGTGTACTCCGGGTCCTCGGCCCACTCGGGCTTGCCGATGGCCTCGGTGGTGCGCACCCAGTTCTGCTCCTGGATGGTGAAGTAGATGTAGGCGTTGGGGTCCGTCTCCCAGCCCTTGCACTTCAGGATCCAGCCCGGCTGGCCGCCGCCGCCGGCATTGCCGCCACGGGGCACCGCGTCGCCGAACTCACCGTTCGGGTACTGCGGGTACTCCTCCAGGAAGCCGAGCCTCTCCAGACGCTGCTGGTCACGGAGCTTGACCCGGGTCAGGTTGAGCACGGCGTCCTGCATGGACACCGATACCTTCTGGCCGAGGCCCGTCGCGTTGCGCTGGATGATCGCGGTGAGCAGGCCGATCAGCAGGTGCATACCGCTGTTGCTGTCACCGAGGGCGGCGCCGCTGATGGTCGGCGGGCCGTCCCAGAATCCGGTCGTGGACGCGGAGCCGCCGGCGGCCTGGGCGACGTTCTCGTAGACCTTGAGGTCGTTCCACTTCGAGTCGTCGTTGAAGCCCTTGACCGAGCCGAAGATCAGCCGCGGGTTCAGCTCGTGGATGTACTCCCAGCTGAGGCCCATGCGGTCCATGGCGCCCGGCGCGAAGTTCTCGACCAGGATGTCCGCCTCGCGGATCAGCTTCTCCATGACCTCCTTGCCCTCGGGGGCCTTGGTGTTGATGGCCAGCGAGCGCTTGTTGCTGTTCAGCATGGTGAAGTAGAGGGCGTCGAGGTCCGGGATGTCACGGAGCTGACGGCGCGTCACATCGCCGCCGTTGATGCGCTCGACCTTGATGACGTCGGCGCCGAACCAGGCGAGCATCTGTGTACACGCGGGACCGGCCTGGACCCCGGTGAAGTCGATCACCTTGATTCCGGCGAGCGGCTTTTCACTCATGATGTATTCCTTCTCCTGAATGCTCTCGGTGCGAGAGTCGGCTGTGCGGGGGCGGTGGTTCTGGGGTGGAGCGCTCGGGGTCGAGGCGCTCACTTCTTCTTCGGTGCGATGTTGCCGACGGTGATGCCCTTGGGGTTGAGGTGGGCGATGTGGCCGCTCTCGGTGCCGGCCGAGGGGTCGATCACGCAGTCGATGAGCGCGGGGCCGCCGAGCGCCAGCGCCTCCTTCAGGGCGGCGCTGACCTCGGCGGGCGTGGTCGCGCGGTAGCCCTTGCCGCCGAACGCCTCGATCATCAGGTCGTGGCGTGCCGAGAGCATCAGGGTGGTCGGCGACGGGGCGTCGTCGAGGGGGTTGACGTCATCGCCGCGGTAGACGCCGCCGTTGTTCATGATCACGGTGACCACGGGCAGCTTGTAGCGGCAGATCGTCTCCAGCTCCATGCCGCTGAACCCGAAGGCGCTGTCGCCCTCCACGGCCACGACCGGCTCGCCGCTCTCGACGGCGGCGGCGATCGCGTACCCCATGCCGATGCCCATGACGCCCCAGGTACCGCTGTCGAGGCGGTGGCGGGGTACGTGCATGTCGATCACGTTGCGGGCGATGTCCAGCGCGTTGGCGCCCTCGTTGACGATGTACGTCTCCGGGCGCTCGACCACGATGTCGCGGATCGCCTTCAGCGCGCCCATGAACTGCATCGGGTGCGGGTCGGCCTTGAGGCGCTCCGCCATCTTGGCCACGTTCTGCGCGGAGCGGGACGCCAACTCCTCGCGCCAGGCGGTGGGGGCGGCGATCTGGCCGGGCTTGGTCCGCTCGGCGATCGCGTCGAGCACGGACTCGATGTCTCCGACGAGCGGGGCCGCGATGGGCTGGTTGCTGTCCAGCTCCTTGGGCTCGATGTCGATCTGGATGAACTTCGCGTCAGGGTTCCAGCTCGGTGCTTCGCCGTGGTTCAGCAGCCAGTTGAGGCGGGCGCCGACCAACACGACGACGTCGGCCTTCTTCAGCGCCAGCGAACGGGCGGTGGCGGCCGACTGGGGGTGGTTGTCGGGCAGCAGGCCCTTGGCCATCGACATCGGTACGTACGGGATGCCGGTGGACTCGACGAACTCGCGGATCTTGTCGTCCGCCTGCGCGTACGCGGCGCCCTTGCCGAGCATGATCAGCGGCCGCTGTGCCCCCGCCAGCAGCTCGATCGCCCGGTCCACCGCCTCGGGCGCGGGCAGCTGACGCGGCGCCGGGTCGACGAGCCGGCTCAGCGTCTTGGCGCCGGCCTCCGCGTCCATGATGGAGCCGAGCACCGCGGCCGGGATGTCGAGGTAGACACCGCCGGGACGCCCGGAGATCGCGGTGCGCAGCGCGCGGGCGATACCGCGGCCGATGTCCTCGACCCGGCTCACGCGGTACGCGGCCTTCACGAACGGCTGCGCCGCGGCGAGCTGGTCCATCTCCTCGTAGTCGCCCTGCTTCAGGTCGACGAGGTGGCGCTCGCTGGAGCCGGAGATCTGGACCATCGGGAAACAGTTCGTGGTGGCGTTCGCCAGCGCGACGAGCCCGTTGAGGAAGCCCGGTGCGGACACCGTAAGCGCCACGCCCGGCTTCTTCGTGAGGTAACCGGCCGCCGCAGCCGCGTGTCCCGCGTTGCTCTCGTGACGGAAGCCGATGTAACGGATGCCCTGTGCCTGCGCGAGGCGGGCCAAGTCGGTGATCGGGATGCCGACCACCCCGTAGATGGTGTCCACGTCGTTCAACTTGAGCGCGTCGACGACCAGGTGGTACCCGTCGGTGAGCTCGGTCGGAACGTCGGCGGTCGCCGCTGTCTCCAGAGTCGAGGGGGCGGTCATGATCCGAGGTCCTCCTTGGGCAGGTCCTGCCGGTGCGGCTACTCATCTCACCATCCTGACCTGGGCTCCGCACGTCCAAGACCCATCGACGACCAGCTGATAAACAGCATCTATCGATACCTGGTGGCAGGCCTCCGACCAGCCCCGCGACCCCCTTGATAGACACCTGCTATCGCCCATTCGCCAGTGCGTATTGGACGCGCACCGCACACCACCGCAGGCTCGCAGTGGACTGGTTCATCAGACGTGTCGCGGGAGGTGGAGTCATGGCCGTTCCGGCGGCGGCATCCGTGTACGACGCGGAGCGGTACGGGCCACCCTCGGTCACGGGCCTCGTGGATCTCCTCGACCGGCACGTCCGCGAGCGACCGCACGCCCGTGCTCTCGTCGTCACCGGGGACCGGGTGCACCTGTCCTACCGCGCCCTCTCTGCCCTTGCCGACGACGTGGCGGCCCGTCTCGCCGGGACCGGACTGCGACGCGGTGACGCGATCGGGCTGATCTGCGCCAACAACGCCGAGTTCGTCGTCGGGCTCCTGGGTGCGGCGCGGGCCGGTCTGGTGGTCGCTCCGCTGGACCCGACGCTGCCCGCGACGCAGCTGTCCGACCGGCTCGAAGCACTGGGCGCCCAGGCCCTCCTGCTCGGTCCTTCCGTGAACGACGCCCCGCCTGCCGCTCAGGTCCCGGTCCCGACGTGGCCGCTCCGCGTCCTCGCCTCCCGTGCCGGAACGGCGACGGTCGCCCTGGACACGAGCGCGCCTGCCGTACGGGAGGTCCGCGGCGCGGCGGGCGAGCTCTCGGCCCAGGACGCCCTCGTCCTGTTCACCGCGGGTACCACCGCCCGCGCCAAGATGGTCCCGCTGACGCACGCCAACGTGGCCGCGTCCGTGCGGGGCATCTGCGCCACCTACGAACTGGGACCGGGCGACGCGACGGTCGCGGTGATGCCGTTCTTCCACGGCCACGGCCTGTTCGCGGCGCTGCTGGCGTCGCTGGCCAGCGGCGGATGCGTACTGCTGCCCGAGCGTGGACGGTTCTCGGCGCACACGTTCTGGGACGACATGCGGGCCGCCGGGGCCACCTGGTTCACGGCGGTCCCGACCATCCACGAAATCCTGCTGGACCGGGCGGGGACCGAGTACCCGGGTCCGCAGACCCCGCCGCTGAAGTTCGTCCGCAGTTGCAGCGCGCCCCTCAACACCGCGACGCAGCGGGCGCTGGAGCGCACGTTCGGCGCGCCACTGCTGTCCGCGTACGGGATGACCGAGTCCACGCACCAGGCCACCAGCGAACCGCTGCCGCCGGGCGGGCCCTTGAAGCAGGGGTCGGTCGGCCGGCCCACCGGAGTGGACCTCCGGGTCGTCGACCCGAGCGGGCGCACGTCTCCGGTCGGCACCGAGGGCGAGGTGTGGGTGCAGGGTCCGACGGTCGCCCGCGGCTACCTCGGCAACCCGGGCGAGACGGCACGCACCTTCACCGACGGCTGGCTGCGCACCGGTGACCTGGGCGTACTCGACGAGGACGGGTATCTGTCCCTCACCGGGCGGATCAAGAACCTCATCAACCGGGGCGGCGAGAAGATCTCGCCCGAGCATGTCGAGGACATCATCGCCGGTTGTCCCGGAGTGACCGAGGCTGCCGTGTTCGCCATCCCCGACGCGGTCTACGGGCAGCGGGTGGGCGCCGCCGTGGTCGTCCGCGAGGGCGAGAGCATCGGGTCCGAGCAGATCCTGCAGTACGCCCGTGACCGGCTGGCGGCCTTCGAGGTGCCGGACCGGATCGAACTCGTGGCCGCGCTGCCGCACACCGCCAAGGGAGCGCTCGACCGGCTGGCGGTGGAGGCCAAGTACGCGCCGTGAGGCCCGGCGCCACGCCGTGAGGTCCGGCTCGGCGCACGGGGCCCCGGCTCAGCGCACCCGGTGCTCGGCGGGCAACGGCTGGTTGAAGAAGTCGTCCAGCGCCAGTCCCGTCGCCGCGTTGACGAACGCCCGGGCGGCGACCGAACCGGGGGTCGCCGCGTGGATCGCCACCGAGACCTGCGCCCCGGCCTCGGGATCGACCAGGTGCAGCGCTCTCGTCCGGCCGATCACCGGCATCGCGCGCAGCCACGCGTGGGGCACGATGCTCGCCCACTCGCCGCCGCCCACGTGGGCGTAGAGGGAGGCGATCGAGTCCGTCTCCACCTGCGGGGTCACCACGAACCCCTTGTCCGCGAACACACTGTCGATGATCTGGCGGATCCGCATGTCGGGCGTCAGCAGCGCGAGGGGCAGCTGGGCCGCGTCCGCCCAGGTCATGGTGGAGGTGGTCCCCGAGGTCAGCTGATCGGCGGAGATCAGCAGCATGTACCGCTCCTGGTACAGGGGGACGACCTGGAGGCCCTCCTGGTCACCGGGGTCGAAGTGGGCGATCGCCACGTCCAGCTCGAAGTCGCGCAGCTGGCGGTGCAGCTCCTTCGTCGACAGCCGGGAGCGGACCTGGACCTTGGCCAGCGGATGGGCCGCGCAGAACGCGGCCACGGGGAGCGCCAGGGTCGTCGACGCGGTGGGGTCCGTGCCCAGCCGCAGCGTCCCGGTGATGCCGGACTGTACGGCGGCCACCTCGGCCTTGAAGGCGTCCTGCTCGGCGAGGATGCGCTTGGCCCACACGACGAGCCGTTCGCCCTCCGGGGTGAGGCCCTGGTAGTTGTGCCCGCGGTTGATCAGCGTGACGTTCAGCTCGCGCTCCAGCTTGGCGATGGCCGCCGAGAGCGCGGGCTGCGAGACGTAGCAGGATTCCGCCGCCCGGGCGAAGTGTCTCTCCCTGGCCACCGCTACGAAGTACTCCAGCTGACGGAACAGCATGAACGACTCCTCGCTGGTGCCATGTGATCGGCCAAGCCTACCCAGCCCGGCTGGTCACGCCCGTTGTCCGCTCCGCGCCAGGAGGTCCGTGGCGGCGTGGACCGCGCGCAGTGTGGGCGCGTCGGCCCCGGAGATGTCGGCCATCTCCACCACCGCGGTCACGATGGCGTCGAGCTCCAGCTGCTTGCCGGCCTCCAGGTCCTGGAGCATGGACGTCTTGTGGTGGCCCACCCCTTCAGCACCCCGCAGCCGCTTCTCGATCGAGATGTCGGGCGTACTGCCGACCCGGGAGGCGATGTCGAGGGTCTCCTCCATGAGCAGGGTGACCAGCCGCCGGGTGGGCGGGTGCCCGCAGATGTCGGCCATGGTGGCCCGGGTGAGCGCGCTGATCGGGTTGAAGGCGACGTTGCCCATGAGCTTGATCCAGATGTCGTCGCGCAGGTTCGGTTCCACCGGGCTCTTCAGCCCGCCCGCGACCATGGCCTCGCTCAGGGCCGTACAGCGGTCTGAGACACCTCCCGCCGGCTCGCCGATCGAGAACCTGGTGCCCTCCAGGTGCCGGATGACGCCGGGGGCCTCGATGACCGTGGCGGGGTAGACCACACAGCCGATCGCCCGCTCCGGCGGCAGCACCCGGCTGGTGGCGCCGCCGGGGTCGACCGCCTCGATCCTGCGGCCTTCGTAGGGGCCGGCCAGTTTGTGGAAATACCACCACGGAACGCCGTTCTGACCGGCCACCACCGCGGTCCGTTCGCCGAGCAGCGGGGCGATCAGGGATCCGCTGGACGGGTAGGAGTGCGCCTTCAGCCCCAGGAACACGTAGTCCACGGCGCCGACCTCGGCCGGGTCGTCGGTGGCGTGCGGCTGTGCCACGAAGTCGCCGCGCGGGCTGTTCACCCGCACCCCGTGGGCCCGTATCGCCTTCAGGTGCTCACCTCGCGCGATCAGGTGGACCTCGGCGCCACCACGGTGCAGTGCCGCTCCGACATAGGCGCCGATCGCACCGGCTCCGAGAACGGCGATTTTCATGGCGGCTCCTCTTCGAAGGGGGCGTGATGAATACTGTATGCAGTATCCTCACGAGATGTACAGTCTCGTGACACAGAGCCAAGGGGGCAGCTCGTGCTGACCGACACGCATGGCCGGACTGCCACCGATCTGCGGGTCTCACTGACCGACCGGTGCAATCTGCGGTGCACGTACTGCATGCCGGAAGAGGGCCTGCGGTGGCTGCCCAAGCCCGAGCTGCTCACGGACGACGAGATCGTGCGCATGGTCTCGATCGCGGTGACGGAACTGGGCGTCACCGAGGTGCGCTTCACCGGCGGCGAGCCCCTGCTCCGCCCTGGCCTGGTGGGCATCGTCGAGCGCTGCGCCGCCCTCGACCCGCGCCCCAGGCTCTCCCTCACCACCAACGGCATCGGCCTGGCCCGCACCGCCCAGGCGCTGCGCACCGCCGGGCTCGACCGGGTCAACGTCTCCCTGGACACCCTGAACCCGGAGGTCTTCCGCACCCTCACCCGGCGCGACCGGCACCACGACGTCATCGCGGGCCTCACCGCCGCCCACGACGCGGGCCTCACCCCGGTCAAGGTCAACACGGTCCTGCTGCGCGGCGTCAACGACGGCGAGGCCGCCGACCTGCTCGACTGGGCCCTCCAGCACGGCTACGAGCTGCGGTTCATCGAACAGATGCCGCTCGACGCCCAGCACGGCTGGCAGCGCGCGGACATGGTCACCGCCGCCGAGATCATCGAGCGGCTCTCGGCCCGTTTCGCCCTCACGCCCGAGCCGTCCGCGGTACGTGGCTCCGCGCCCGCCGAACGCTGGCTGGTCGACGGCGGACCCGCCCGGGTCGGAGTGATCGCCTCCGTCACCCGGCCGTTCTGCCGCGCCTGCGACCGCACCCGGCTCACCGCCGACGGGCAGGTCCGCGACTGTCTGTTCGCCCGCGAGGAGTCCGACCTGCGTGCAGTCCTGCGTGCCGGTGCGCCGGACCAGGCGATCGCCGACAGCTGGCGCGCCGCGATGTGGGGCAAGAAGGCAGGCTCAGGACTCGACGACCCGTCCTTCCTCCAGCCCCAACGCCCGATGTCCGCCATCGGCGGCTGACACTCCCCGATCGCTCGGAGCCGGCGGGCCACACCGCACCCAGTTGCCCGGGTCCGGCTGGCCGCACCGCACCCGATCGCCCGGGACCGGCGGGCCACACCACACCCGATCGCCCGGGACCGGCTGGCGGTACCGGCGCCGAGTGCCGGTACGGCCCGCCGGTCAACGCGTCAGCCGCGCGCACCGGTGCGGCCCGCCGTTCACCGCATCAGCCTTACCGCGGCGACCACCAACGGGTCGAGCCCGTCAGCTCCGGCGTCGACGAACTCGTACAGCCGGTCGCGCATGCGTGGGTCCCAGAACCTGCCCATGTGTCCCGCGATCGCCTCGGCGGCCGCCTCGCTCGTCAGGTGGACGTGGTTGGCCGCGATGTCGTTGGCCATCCGCGACTCCGGTGGCACTCCGCCCGCCATCTCAGTCCACCACCGTGACGAGTTGGTGGTCGTCCTCCACTTGGTGGTCGTCCTCGGCGACCGCCGTGTCGCTCTGCCCGAGCGGGTGCACGAGACCGACCTGTACGGCGGTCACCTTGTACTCCGGGCAGTTGGTCGCCCAGTCGGAGTTCTCGGTGGTGACCACGTTGGCGCCGGTCACCGGATGGTGGAACGTGGTGTAGACGACGCCGGCCGGCATCCGGTCGGAGATCTCCGCGTGCAGCGTCGTCTGCCCGACCCGGCTGGCCAGGGTGACCAGGTCGCCGTCCCTGATGCCGCGGGTCTCGGCGTCGTGCGGGTGCAGCTCCAGGATGTCCTCGGGGTGCCAGGCGACATTGCCGGTACGGCGGGTCTGCGCGCCCACGTTGTACTGGCTGAGGATGCGGCCCGTGGTCAGGACCAGCGGGAAGCGCCGGGTGCTGCGCTCGTTCGTCGCCACATAGCTGGTGACCACGAACTTGCCCTTGCCGCGCACGAATTCGTCGACGTGCATGACCGGCGTGCCCTCCGGAGCCGACTCGTTGCACGGCCACTGGACGCTGCCGAGCTTGTCGAGGACCTCGAAGGAGACACCGGTGAAGGTCGGCATGACCGTGGCGATCTCGTCCATGATCTGGCTCGGGTGGTCGTACGACATGGGGTAGCCCATGGCGGTGGCGACCTCGCTGATGATCTGCCACTCGTGCTTGCCCGTCTTCGGCTTCATCACCGCGCGCACCCGGTTGATCCGGCGCTCGGCGTTGGTGAAGGTGCCGTCCTTCTCCAGGAAGGACGCGCCGGGCAGGAAGACGTGCGCGAACTTGGACGTCTCGTTGAGGAACAGGTCCTGTACGACGACCAGTTCCATCGCTTCGAGCGCGGCGGTGACGTGCTTGAGGTTCGGGTCGGACTGGGCGATGTCCTCGCCGTGCACGAACAGACCCCGGAAGGTGCCGTCGATCGCGGCGTCGAACATGTTCGGAATCCGGAGTCCGGGCTCGGACAGGAGCGTGCCGCCCCAGAGCTTGTCGAACACCTCGCGTACGGCGTCGTCGGAGACGTGCCGGTAGCCGGGCAGTTCGTGCGGGAACGAGCCCATGTCGCACGCGCCCTGCACGTTGTTCTGACCGCGCAGCGGGTTCACGCCGACACCGTCACGGCCGATGTTGCCGCACGCCATCGCGAGGTTGGCCATTCCCATGACCATGGTCGAGCCCTGGCTGTGCTCGGTGACGCCGAGGCCGTAGTAGATGGCCCCGTTGGGTGCCCCCGCGTACAGCCGGGCGGCGGCCCTCAGTTCCTCGGACGGTACGCCGCTGACCTCCTCGGTGGCCTCCGGGCTGTTCTCCGGGCGGGCGACGAACTCGGCCCACTCGGCGAACCCTTCGCACCTCTGCGCCACGAAGGCCAGGTCCGCCAGCCCCTCGGTGACCACGACATGCGCCATGGCGTTGACGACGGCGACGTTCGTGCTCGGCTTGAGCTGGAGGTGGTGCGCGGCCTCGATGTGCGGCGAGCGCACCAGGTCGATACGGCGCGGGTCGACCACGATCAGCTCGGCGCCCTCGCGCAGCCGGCGCTTCATCCGGGAGGCGAACACCGGGTGCCCGTCGGTGGGGTTGGCCCCGATCACCATGATGACGTCGGCCTCTGCGACCGAGCGGAAGTCCTGGGTGCCCGCCGACTCGCCGAAGGTCTGCTTGAGTCCGTATCCCGTCGGGGAGTGGCAGACCCGGGCGCAGGTGTCGATGTTGTTGTTGCCGAAGGCCGCGCGCACCATCTTCTGTACGACGTAGACCTCTTCGTTGGTGCAGCGCGAGGAGGAGATGGCGCCGATCGAACTGGGACCGTACCGGCCCTGGAGTTCGCGCATCTTCGTGGCGACCGTACCGATGGCCTCTTCCCACTCGACCTCGCGCCACGGGTCGGTGATCTTCTCGCGGACCATGGGCTTGAGCACCCGGTCGGGGTGCGAGGCGTAGCCGAAGGCGAAGCGGCCCTTCACACAGGAGTGGCCCTCGTTCGCGCCACCGTCCTTGTGGGGCACCATCCGCACCAGTTCGTCGCCGCGCAGTTCGGCCTTGAAGGAGCAGCCGACACCGCAGTACGCGCAGGTGGTGATCACCGACCGGGTCGGCATGCCGAGTTCGACGACCGACTTCTCCTGGAGCGTCGAGGTCGGGCAGGCCTGCACGCAGGCCCCGCAGGAGACGCATTCGGAGTCCATGAAGGTCTCGCCGGCGCCGGCCGACACCTTGGAGTCGAAGCCGCGCCCCTCGATGGTGAGCGCGAACGTGCCCTGTACCTCGCCGCAGGCCCGCACGCAGCGGGAGCAGGTGATGCACTTGGAGGGGTCGAAGTCGAAGTACGGGTTGGAGGTGTCCTTCTCGGCGTCGAGGTGGTTCTCGCCCTCGTAGCCGTACCGCACCTGCCGCAGCCCGACCACGCCCGCCATGTCCTGCAACTCGCAGTCGCCGTTGGCCGGGCAGGTCAGACAGTCCAGCGGATGGTCGGAGATGTACAGCTCCATGACGCCCTGGCGGAGCTTCTCCACCTTCGGCGTCTGTGTCCTCACCTGCATGCCGTCGGCGCACGGTGTGGTGCAGGACGCCGGGGTGCCGCGACGGCCGTCGATCTCCACCACACACAGCCGGCACGAGCCGAACGGCTCAAGGCTGTCGGTGGCACACAGTTTGGGTATGTCGATCCCGGCCTGCGCGGCGGCGCGCATCACCGACGTGCCCTCCGGGACGGTCACCGGCATCCCGTCCACCTCCACCGAGACGGTCGCCTCGCCGGGCCTCTCCGGTGTGCCGAAGTCGGGTTCCTTGAGCAGTGTCATGCCGTGCCCTCCGTCCTCAAGCCGGTCGCAGATACGGGTTGGATCCCCAGGCTTCGACGACCGCCGAGGAAGTCGTCGGGGAAATACGTGATCGCGCTGCGTACGGGCATCGGCGTCAGGCCGCCCATCGCACAGAGCGAGCCATCGGTCATCAGGTCGCACAGATCCTCGAGCAACGCCAGGTTCTCGTCCCGGTGTTCACCGGCCACGATCTTGTCGATCACCTCGACACCGCGGACCGAACCGACCCGGCACGGGGTGCACTTGCCGCAGGACTCCTCCGCGCAGAACTCCATCGCGAAGCGCGCCTGTGCGGCCATGTCGACACTGTCGTCGAACACCACGAGGCCGCCGTGGCCGACCATCGCGCCGGCCGCCGCGAACGCCTCGTAGTCCATCGGCAGGTCGAACATCGTCGTCGGCAGATAGGCGCCGAGCGGCCCGCCGACCTGCACCGTGCGCACCGGGCGCCCGGAGAACGTGCCTCCGCCGTAGTCCTCGACGAGTTCGCGCAACGTTACGCCGAACGCGGTCTCCACGATGCCGCCGTGCGCGATGTTGCCGCCGAGCTGGAACACCTGGGTGCCGCGGGAGCGTTCGACGCCGAGTTCCTGGTAGGCCTTCGCGCCGTCCGCGAGCACGACGGGGACGGTGGCCAGCGTGAGGACGTTGTTCACGACGGTCGGTTTGCCGAACAGGCCCTCGATCGCGGGGATCGGCGGCTTGGCGCGGACCGTGCCGCGCTTGCCCTCCAGGCTCTCCAGCATGGAGGTCTCCTCGCCGCAGATGTACGCGCCGGCGCCGACCCGGACATGCAGATCGAAGTCGAGCGCGGAACCGAGGATGCCCTTGCCGAGCCAGCCGTGTTCGCGGGCGATGCCGATCGCCGCGCGCATCGTGGCCACCGCGTCGGGGTACTCCGAGCGGATGTAGAGGTAGCCCTCGCTCGCACCGACCGCGTGCGCGGCGATCGTCATGCCCTCGATGAGCATGAAGGGGTCTCCCTCCATGACCATCCGGTCGGCGAAGGTCCCGCTGTCGCCCTCGTCCGCGTTGCAGCAGACGAACTTGAGCTCGTCCCTGCAGCCGAGCACGGTCTTCCACTTGATGCCGGCCGGGAATCCCGCGCCGCCGCGGCCGCGCAGTCCGGAGTCGGTGACCTCCGTGACCACGTCCTCGGGGGCGAGCGCCAGGGCCGCTCGCAGCCCCGCCAGTCCGCCGTGCGCCACATAGTCCTCGGTCGACAGGGGGTCCGTGACGCCGATTCTGGCGAAGGTGACGCGGTTCTGGCGGGCCAGCCAGGGCAGTTCGTCCACCAGGCCGAGCCGCAGTGGGTGGTCGGCGCCGTCGAGCATGCCGGCGGCGAGGAGGCCCTCCAGGTCCGCGGGGGCCACCGGTCCGTAGCCGACGCGGCCCTGCGGGGTCACCACCTCGACCAGCGGCTCAAGCCAAAGCATGCCGCGCGATCCGTTGCGTACGATCTCGATGTCGAAGTCGGCTCCGACGGCGGCCAGTTGAAGGGCGTCCGCGACCTCGTCCGCGCCGACGGACCTGGCCGCCGAGTCGCGGGGGACATAGACCTTCGCGGTGGAACCCGACTGCGCCGTTGGGCGCGAAACGTCGTTCACGATGACACCGTCCCGTTGAGTATCGCGCCCAGCTTGGCCGGGCCCACTCGTCCGTGCAGTCGGCCGTTCACCTCTACCGCCGGGCCCAGCGCGCAGTTGCCGAGGCAGAAGACCTGCTCCACGGTCACCGCGCCGTCCGCCGTCGTCTCCCCCAGCGCAAGTCCGGCCTCGCGGGCGTAGCTCACCAGGCTGTTCGCACCCAGGGACTGGCAGGCCTCGGCGCGGCAGATCCGTACCGTGGTGCGCCCGGCGGGCTCGCGGCGGAAGTCGTGGTAGAAGGTCACCACTCCGTGGACGTCCGCGCGGGAGAGGTTGAACTCGTCGGCGAGTACCGGTATCGCCTCCTGCGGCACATGGCCCAACTCGGCCTGAACGGCGTGCAGTACGGGCAGCAGCGCGCCGCGCTCGCCCCGGTGACGGGCCGCCACCCTCCGCACCACGTTCTCGACCGTCACGTCACTCCCGCTGGTCGTCATGATCGCTCTCCAAGAGCCGATAGCGGTGCTTGCAGGGGTCTGAGACGATACCCCATACAGGCTTCTGTATACAGAACTCCGTCACACTCCACCGCGGAACAGTGGACGCCATCTTGCATACCAAAACCTGTATGCTGAGGCCGCCGTCGGCAACCCTCTCGGCGACCACCACTTGGCAAAGCCGTCGGCCCCACCGGCCCGGTGGCAGAACGGGGCAATCATGCGCGAGGCACTCACGGCCGCCGCGTCCCGGCGCGTCACCCGCCCGGCACCGCTGCGCCAGGCCGTCTACGACGCCCTGACCGAGCTGATCGTCAGCGGCTCCCTCAAGCCCGGCCAGCACCTCGTCGAGGCCGAGCTCGCCGAACACCTCGGGGTCAGCCGGCAGCCGGTCCGCGAGGCCCTGCAACGGCTCCAGACCAACGGCTGGGTCGACCTCCGCCCCGCCCAGGGCGCCTTCGTGCACTCCCCCACCGAGGTGGAGGCCGCCCAGCTCCTCAGTGTCCGCGCGGTCCTTGAGACCTACTCGGCCCAGCTCGCCGCCGAGAACGCGAAGCCCGAGGACGTCGAACGGCTCTGGGAGCTGCAGGAGCAGGGCGTCCAGGCGCTCGCCGAGGGTGATGTCGTACGCCTGGTCGCGGCCAACACCGCGCTGCACGCCTTCGTCACCTCCGTGGCCGACAACGCCGTACTGACGGAGTTGATCTCGCTGGTGGGCCAGAAGGTGCGCTGGTACTACACGCCCATCGCACAGCCCCGCGGCAAGGAAGCCTGGAACGAGCACTCCCAGCTCATCAAGGCCATCGCCAAGGGAGACGCGGACCGCGCGAGCGAGATCATGCGCACCCACACCGAACACACCACCGACTTCTATCGCAGGCAGATCGCCGCCGGGGCCACCCAGGACTGACCCGTCGAGCGTCCCCACGGGCTGCCCCACGGCCGGACTCAGGACGCCGCGAGGGAGTCGGCGGCCCGGTGGGCGGCCCGGAGCGGGGCACCGGCCACCGCCGGATGGACCGCCTCCGCGCCGACGGCTGCCTGTAGTTCGAGCAGCCACGGCAGGACCGTACGCAACACGATGTCGAGCCCTCCGCCGTCCCGTCCGAGCATCGCGTCGGCCGGAACCAGCACCGGGTCGGCGAACACGGTGGATGTCGCGCTGCCGCCCGGCCCTCCCCCGTCGGGCCGGGCCGGCACGAACAGGTCCGGGGCGTGCGCCGGAACCACCCAGAGCGTCAGCCCGTCCGCCGCGGTGAGCGGCCGGGAGGACCAGACATAGCTGTCCGCCTCTCCTGCCGCGACCACCTGATGCTTACGGGCCCGCAGGGCGACCACGTCCCCGGAGCGGGCGGCGGTGGAGCGCGACGCCCAGAACTCCCCCTGCGCGCCCTGTTCGCCGGGCGCGTCCTCGGCCAGGGCGAGGCTGCCGAGATGGCGTCCGGCGGCGACCTCGCCGCGGACCCAGGCGCTGCCGTACGACTCGATGACGGCGACCGCCGCGTAGTGGGACTGGAGCACGGCCGCCGTCGCCGGGCAGACGCGGGCGATCCGCGCCACCACCTCGGCGGCGTCCGACAGGCCCATCCCGGCGCCGCCGAATTCCGTGGAGACGGTGAGCCCCAGCAGCCCGGCGCGGCCGAGGGCCGTCACCGAGGCGCGGGGAAATCTCGCTGTCGTGCCGGTCGCTTCGGCGGTCGGCTCGATGACGGTACTCAGAACTTCAGAGAGAGCGGTGCGGTACGACACGGGGTGACCCCCTCCTCGGGAGCGCGGCTCCACTGAGCGGCGCGCATGATTGCATACAGTATTCTGGATCCGACCGGATGCGCCAGAGGTGCGGCAAGGGCAATTGGCGAAGGAGGTGATTTCCGCGATATTCGCGTCACGAGCGGCGCTCAAGATGGCTATTGCATACTAAAGTCAGTATCCCGAAGCCAGTGGCTGTGGATCAGCGGTCCGACGCGGATCGGCAGCCCAACGGGGACCAGCAGTCCAATGACGGGGAGGGTTCCATGCCCGACACACCCACCGTGACGGCCCGCGGGCCGATCGCCCGGCCCGCCCCACTGCGCCAGGCCGTCTACGACGCCCTGACCGAGCTGATCATCAACGGCTCCCTCAAGCCGGGTCAGCACCTCGTCGAGGCCGAGCTCGCCGACCATCTCGGCGTCAGCCGCCAGCCCATACGCGAGGCGCTGCAACGGCTGCACACCACCGGCTGGGTCGATCTGCGCCCCGCCCAGGGCGCGTTCGTGCACTCCCCCACGCCGGAGGAGTGCGCCCAGCTCCTCAGTGTCCGAGGCGTCCTCGAAACGCACTCCGCACGGGGCGCCGCGGAACACGCCACACCGCACGACGTCGAGCACCTGTGGGAACTGCAGCAGGTCGGTCTCACCGCCCTCGCGGCCGGCGACGCCCGCGCCATCGTCGAGGCGAACGCCGCGCTGCACGGCCACATCACGCACCTGTCCCGCAACGCGGTCCTCGCGGAGCTCATCCCCCAGGTCGACCGTCGCGT
This sequence comes from Streptomyces sp. NPDC093544, assembly GCF_040683495.1. Classification (NCBI taxonomy): domain Bacteria; kingdom Bacillati; phylum Actinomycetota; class Actinomycetes; order Kitasatosporales; family Streptomycetaceae; genus Streptomyces; species Streptomyces sp. NPDC093544. The sequence goes on from NZ_JBFBEA010000038.1 coordinate 54,224, forward strand.
GCGCTGGTACTACATGCCCATCGCCAAGCCGCGCGGCAAGGACGCCTGGAGCGAGCACGCCCAGATCATCCGGGCCATCGCCGACGGCGACCCCGAGCGTGCCGAACACCTCATGGGCCGGCACACCCGGAACACCGCCGACTTCTACTGCGCGCAGATCGCCGCGGTGGCCGCCCGACGCACCTGGTGACCGGGGTGGGAGCGGTTCACCGCCCCGGGTCTATCTCCCGCAGCAGCCCGGTCGACACGTCGAAGACGAAACCCCGCACGTCGTCGGTGTGCGGGAGGAACGGCGAGGTCCGCACCCGCTGGATCGACTGGCGTACGTCCTGATCGACGTCCTTGAAGGACTCGACGGCCCACGCCGGCCGCTGCCCGACCTCCATCTCCAGCTCGATCCGGAAGTCCTCGGTCAGGCTCTGCAGACCGCAGCCGGTGTGGTGGATGAGGACGACGCTGCGGGTGCCGAGGGCGCGTTGGCTGATCGTCAGAGAGCGGATCGTGTCGTCGGTGACCACACCGCCCGCGTTGCGGACGGTGTGGCAGTCGCCCAGCTCGAGGCCGAGCGCGGCATGCAGGTCGATCCGGGCGTCCATGCAGGCCACGACGGCGACGCCGAGGACCGGGCGGGCGCCCATACCGGGATCGACGAATCCGGCGGCGTAGGCGCGGTTGGCCTCCAGGAGCCGGTCGGTGACCGTCTCGCCGCCGGGATTCCTGTTGGTGGGCTGAGCGAGAAGACGGGGTGCTGGTGTCGACATGCTGGGCTACCTCACTCCGGTCGAGCGCCTGAGAAAGAGGAACTGCATCAGACCTGTATACGGTATGAAGTAGCCAGTATTCGTAATCCCGAGGCCCCTTGTCCAGAGGCCGTACAAGGGTTCAGGCGACCAGCGCGGGCTCCAGCCGGACGACGACCCCCTTCGACGTGGGGGTGTTGCTGATGTCGGCCACGCTGTCCAGCGGCACCAGGACGTTGGTCTCGGGGTAGTACGCCGCTGCCGAACCGGGGGTGGTCGGGTAGGCGACCACCCGGAACTTCGGGGCACGGCGTTCCACACCGTCGTGCCAGACGCTGACCAGGTCCACCTCGCTGCGGTCGGCGAGCCCGAGCGCCTCCAGGTCGGCGGGGTTGACGAGGACCACCCGGCGTCCGTTGTGGATGCCCCGGTAGCGGTCGTTCATGGCGTACGGGATGGTGTTCCACTGGTCGTGCGAGCGCAGCGTCTGGAGCAGCAGATGCCCTGCGGGGGCGCTCAGCATCTCGAAGTCGTTGCAGGTGAAGACGGCTTTGCCGCTCTGGGTGGGGAACACGCCCGAGTTCACCGGGTTGGGCAGCCGGAAACCGCCCGGCCGGTCGACCCGGGCACTGAAGTCGTCGAAGCCGGGGACGACCCGGGAGATCCGGTCGCGGATCGTGCCGTAGTCCGCCTCGAACTTCTCCCAGGGGATGGACGACTGGTCACCCAGGGTCCGCCGGGCCAGTCGCGAGATGATCGCGACCTCGCTCAGCAGGTGCGGTGAGGCCGGGTGCAGACGGCCCCGGGAGGCGTGCACCTCGCTCATGGAGTCCTCGACGGTGATGAACTGCTCGACGCCCGACTGGATGTCCCGGTCGCTGCGGCCCAGCGTGGGCAGGATCAGCGCGGTATCGCCGCAGACGGTGTGCGAGCGGTTGAGCTTGGTGGAGATGTGCGCGGTGAGACTGCAGCGGCGCATCGCCCGCTCGGTGACGTCGCTGTCGGGCGTGGCCCTGATGAAGTTGCCCGCGACGCCGACGAAGACCTTGGCCTCGCCGTCGCGCATGGCGCGGATGGCGTTCACCGAGTCCAGACCGTGCTTGGTGGGCGGGGTGAAGGCGAACTCGCGCTCCAGGGCGTCCAGGAAGGTCTGCGGCATCCGTTCCCAGATACCCATGGTCCGGTCGCCCTGCACATTGCTGTGGCCGCGCACCGGGCAGACGCCCGCTCCGGGTTTGCCGATGTTGCCGCGCAGCATGAGGAAGTTGACGACCTCACGGATGGTGGGGACGGCGTGCTTCTGCTGGGTGAGCCCCATCGCCCAGCAGACGATGATGTTCTCCGCGCCGAGGACGCGCTCGCCCACCTCCTCGATCTCCTCGCGGGTGAGCCCGGTGGCCTCCAGGATGTCGTCCCAGTTGGCCTTGCGGGCCTGCGCGGCGAACGCCTCGAAGCCGATCGTGGAGACGTCGATGAATCCGTGGTCGATGACCGTTCCGGGCTTCGCGTCCTCCGCCTCCAGGAGCAGCAGGTTCAGTGCCTGGAAGAGCGCGAGGTCGCCGCCGGGGCGGATCTGCAGGAACTGGTCGGCGATGGCGGTGCCGCGGCCGATGATTCCGCGGGCCTTCTGCGGGTGCTTGAACCGCATGAGACCGGCCTCGGGCAGCGGGTTCACGGCAACGATGTGGCCACCGTTGAGCTTGGTCTCCTCCAGCGCGGAGAGCATCCGCGGGTGGTTGGTCCCGGGGTTCTGGCCGACCACGAAGACGAGGTCGGAGTGGTGGATGTCGTCCAGGCTCACGCTGCCCTTGCCGATGCCCAGCGTCTCGCCCAGCGCGGAACCGCTGGACTCGTGGCACATGTTGCTGCAGTCGGGCAGGTTGTTGGTGCCGTACGCCCGGGCGAAGAGCTGGAGGAGGAAGGCGGCCTCGTTGTTGAGCCGGCCCGAGGTGTAGAAGAGGGCCTCGTCGGGCGAGTCCAGCAGGCGCAGTTCCTCGGCGAGCAGGCCGAGCGCGTCGTCCCAGCCGATCGGCTCGTAGTGGTCCGAGCCGGGCCGCTTGACCATGGGTTCGGTCAGCCGGCCCTGCTGGTTGAGCCAGTAGTCGGACTTCTGGCCCAGCTCGGACACCGAGTGTTCCCGGAAGAAGTCGGCGGTGACGCGGCGTGAGGTCGCCTCGTCGTTGATGTGCTTGGCGCCGTTCTCGCAGTACTCGTTCTTGGCCCGGTGGCCCGGCGCGGGTTCCGGCCAGGCGCAGCCGGGGCAGTCGAAGCCCTTGGTCTGGTTGATGTTCAGCAGGGTCAGGGCGGTACGCCGGACCGTGGTCTGGCCCAGTGAGTACTCGATCGCGTGCGTGACGGCGGGCAGTCCGGTCGCCCAGGTCTTGGGCGCGGTGACTTCCAGACGGTCTTCCGGGTCCTCGATGGTGCTCATGATCTGGCCTGTGCCTCTCTGCCGCTCGCGCGCGCGACGGAGCCGGCGCCGCGACGGGAATCGAATGCCCGCTCTTGATCAGCTTCGGCCAAGCCGTGAGAGGGCGTCAAAGAGACATCAACTTCTACGTGATAAACGCCGCCTATCAAGCGGGCGGCGCCCCTTCTGACCTGCTCCGACGACAGTCGTCGGGTGGACAGATGTCGGTCAGATCACACCCTGCGCCCTGAGCAGCGGCAGCTCCTCGTGCGAGATGCCGAGCTCGCGGAGGTAGATCTCCTCGTTGTGCTCGCCGAGCAGCGGGGACCGCTCCACCTTGACCGGGGAGTCGGAGAGTTTCAGCGGGTTGCCGACCGTGACGTACGAGCCACGCTCGGGGTGCTCGACCGTGACGACGATCTCGTTGGCGACGAGCGAGGCGTCCTCGATGATCTCCTTGGTGGACAGGACGGGCCCGCAGGGGATGTGGTGGGCGTTGAGCGCCTCCAGGACCAGCATCTTGGGGAGCGTGCGGGTCCATTCCTCGATGAGCTGGAACATCTTCCCGAGCTTGGGCAGCCGGGCTTCGGGGGTGGCCCACTCGGGGTCCTCCGCCAGTTCGGGCCGGCCGATGAGCTCGCTGATCGGCTTCCAGCCGACGGGCTGCACGATGACGTACACATAGTCGTTGGGGCCGCCGGGGGCGCATCGGACCGCCCAGCCGGGCTGACCGCCGCCGGACGCGTTGCCCGAGCGCGGCACCTCGTCGCCGAAGTCCTCGTTCGGGAACTCCGCGAGCGGGCCGTGCGCGAGCCGCTGCTGATCGCGCAGTTTCACCCGGCAGAGGTTGAGCACGGCGTGCTGCATCGCGACGTTGACCCGCTGGCCGCGACCGGTGTGGGTGCGCTGGAAGAGGGCGGCCAGGATCCCCGCCACGGCGTGCATTCCGGTACCGGAGTCACCGATCTGTGCGCCTGTCGCCATGGGCGGGCCGTCCTCGAAGCCGGTGGTCGACATCGACCCGCCCATGGCCTGGGCGACGACCTCGTACGCCTTGTAGTTGGTGTACGGGCCTTCGCCGAAGCCCTTGATGGAGGCGTAGACGATGCGCGGGTTGAGCTCGCGGATGCGGTCCCAGGTGAAGCCCATGCGGTCGATGGCGCCGGGTCCGAAGTTCTCGACCATGACGTCGGAGGTCCGGATCAGCTCGGCGAGGATCTCTTTGCCGCGTTCGGTCTTGGTGTTGAGGGTGATGCTGCGTTTGTTGCTGTTGAGCATCGTGAAGTACAGGGAGTCGACGTCCGGGAGGTCACGCAG